>JANTGV010000125.1 GCA_024762745.1 Sulfurimonas sp.
GACGCAGGTTCAAGCTCCGCCCCCGCTTTTTCCGCTAAATAACTATGTTCATAATAAGCTGAGTTAAACCTTCCAGGCGTTAAGACAACATCAATACCGCCTGTATTCACATACTTCATAGATTCTGCTATATATTTAGGATAGGCTTTAATAGGTTCAATTTTTAAATTTTCAAAAAAATCTGGATATATTTTTCTGTAGGTATCTCTTATTGAGAGTGGATAACTTGCCCCACTTGGAACACGAAGATTATCCTCTAAAATAACCCACTCATTATCAGAAGAGTCTTTTACTAAATCTATCCCATTGATATGTGCTCTAATCTTTTGTGACGGAGAGAAACCAACAAACTCTTTAAGATATCCTCCTGCCTCTTTTACAAAAGTCTCAGGGATCACCCCATCTTTAACAATCTTTGCATCAGTATAAAGATCTTCTAGAAAAAGATTCAATGCTTTTACTCTCTGCTGAAGACCTCTGTCAATTTTTGAAAACTCATCTTTTGCAATGATACGAGGGACAACATCAAAAGGAAGTGACTGCTCTATAAAGTTTCCATCTTTATAGAGATTAAAGTTAACAGCAAACTTATCCATATAAGCTTTAAACTCGTCAATCTTATGCCTATCTTGTTTATTAAATATCTCCCAAAACTTCTCATGCAGTTCTGTATTCTTTTCTAACAATTGACACCTCCAAATTGATTATAATTTTATCTACTGCTGATTATTATACCACTCGATCAGGTTTTTAACTGTTAAAAGGTGGTTAAAATTAAAACATTATCAAGTTAGACACAAATATGTTTCAATTTATAATAAAATTATAGTTACTGTATTTCAAGAATTGTAAAACTGTTTCAATAGTAGAAGAGTTGTAATAAAGAGTTAGTTGTCTATCTATGGTGGACAGCTAGGGATTCGAACCCTAGATAGGTTGCCCTATACCCGCGTTCCAGGCGAGCGCCTTCGACCACTCGGCCAGCTGTCCTTTTTAAAGAGTGTGATTCTATCCAAAAATATATTTATATTTGCTAAAATCATTTTAATATCTATAGGATATTGTTTACACTTTTTTTACACTTTTTTTGGATATTATTTCACTAATGATATTTAATCAAGGGTTATGAATGCTAAGTATAACGTCATTTTTGCAATTACTAAAAGAGTCCTTTCGTGATTTACTCCCTATTATTTTAGTAATTATGTTTTTTCAACTAGCTATTATTCAAACTGTACCAGAGAACTGGTTAAGTACCTCTATAGGGCTTGCAATAGTTGGTGTTGGTCTTGCTGTTTTTCTTTTAGGACTTGAGGTTGGAATCTTTCCGGTTGGAGAGGGTTTAGCCTCTGATTTTGCCCATAAGGGCTCAACTGGATGGATAATTCTCTTTGCTTTTATGATTGGCTTCGGTACTACTGTTGCCGAACCTGCACTTCTTGTTATCGCCGATAAGGCTGCTGGAATAAGTTCTGGAAGAATTGATGCCTTTACCCTTAGAATGGTAGTTGCCTTCTCTGTTGGTTTTGCAATCGTACTTGGTGTTTGGAGAATTATAAAAGGTCATCCTATTCACTACTACATCATCTCTGGATACATTATGGTCGTCGCGGCTACTGCATTTGCACCAAAAGAGATAGTTGGTCTTGCTTATGACCTTGGTGGTGTAACAACATCAACTGTTACAGTTCCTCTTGTTGCAGCACTAGGTATTGGTCTAGCTTCAACAATTAAAGGTCGTAACCCTGTACTTGATGGCTTTGGTCTTATCGCATTTGCTTCACTTACACCTATGATTTTCGTTCAGTTTTATGGAATTTATGTTTATCAGTTTATAGAAGCTTCAGAAGTTGTTCTTCCTGTTGCTAAACACACTGCAGAGGTTGCAGTTGCATTTGATTTCAACACTCTAAATATATTAAAAGGCCTCCTAAGTGTCTCTATGGATGTCATCCCTATTCTAGCTGTTATTCTATTTTTCCAATATGCCATACTTAAAAAACATATTGATAATTTAAAAGAAGTTATTATTGGTTTTGGTCTTGTGATCATTGGTCTTGATGCCTTTATCATCGGTTTAGAGATGGGTCTTTTCTCGCTTGGTGAGACGATGGCTCTTCAATTAACTCAAAATGACAGTAACGTTATCATCTACTCTTTTGCATTTGCTATCGGTTTTTCAACTACTATGGCTGAGCCTTCACTCACTGCCATCGCAAAAAAAGCTAAAGAGATTAGTGATGGAAAAATAAACGACTTTGTACTCCGTCTTTTTGTTGCACTTGGTGTTGCTATAGGTATCTCACTTGGTGCGTTTAGAATTGTAAATGGTGGTGAGATTGTCTACTACATCATGGCAGGGTACATGTTTGTTATCGTACTAACATTCATCGCTCCAAAGTATATTATTCCTATTGCATATGATAGTGGTGGGGTAACAACATCTACTGTAACTGTTCCTTTAGTTGCTGCACTAGGTCTGGGTCTTGCTACAAACATACCTGGACGCGATCCACTTATAGATGGTTTTGGTCTTATTGCCTTTGCTTCACTCTTTCCTATGATTACAGTTATGTCTTATGGTGTTATGACAGAGAGAATCGGTATTAAGAGTGACCATGAAAAAGAGGAGATTCACCTTGATGAACTCCGTCATGCTCTTGAAGATGCAAACGATATGGGACTCTCAACAGTTCAAGTTGATGGAACAGGAAAACGCCACTCCTCACTGATGACATTCTCAGCTATTCATGTAATTGTACCTCATGAGAGAGAAGAAGAGGCTCTACTTGCTGCTAAAGAAGCTGGGGCCAGAGGCGTAACAATCATGAAAGCCCACGGAATGGGTTTAGAAGAGATGGCTAACTTCTATAATAGACTCCATAGCGAAGCAACCGATTCAAACCTAATGTTTATAACAAGAACGAGAAATGTGGATGAGATGATTAGAAATATCATGCATAAACTTGATATTACAGGAGAAGGGGCCGGAATTGCCTTCGCATATCCTATCTCCCATGTGAAAGGGATTAGATTAAAGAGTGATGACCTCTAACTCTTTAATCTAATAAATTTCTATAATCATATTTAGATAAATTCAAGTAATGTTTTTTACCTATTGTGATTATACGATTATCTCGAAGTGCCTCTTTTTTAAATTTGGCTTTTATCTTTTTAGATTTCTTTTCTGATATCTTATTCTTTTTCAAATACTTTTTTAAAGAGATGACTTCAGACTCAACAACCTCTTCACTCTCTATCTCCGCCTCTAAGGCTTCAAGCTCCGGTTCTTTATCCTGAGGCATATTGAGCATAAATTGTGAAGAGATACTTTGAAGAATATTTTTTAGCTGTTCGTCTTTATCTTTATATATCTGCTCTATTTTTTCTCTCTCTTGAATCAGCATCTGCTCTTTTTGATCACGTAAGGTTCTTGTCTCACCCTCTAGTTTTTCTACTCTCTCTTGAAGCTTTGCGTTTTGTTCCTCTAAAAGTTTATAGTATCTGCTATCGCTACTCTGTGCTCTCTTAACTGAGTTCCTGTTTGTAGCTCTTTTAAGCTTATCAGTCTCAACAATCACTAACTTAACACCATCTTCTACAACTGACTCTAATGAGCCTCGTCTAATACGGTTATGAATCGCTTCTCGAGAGATTCCAAAGTACTCAGCTGCATCTGCTATGCTCATCTTACTCATGATGACTCTCCTATCTCATGTTTTCAAAAACTAAAGGAGCATCCCACTCACCTTCACGTATAGTCTTCATAACCTTTTGCAGGTCATCGAGCTTAGCACCCTTAACACGAATATGGTCACCCTCTATTTGAGCATTCACTTTTAACTTCATCTTTTTGATATCGGCAGTAATTTTCTTTGCCTCTTTAGTCTCAATATAATCAACAATTTTAAAAGTAGCTTTTCTATTCCCACCACTTGAATCCTCAACTTTTAACTCATCAAGCACTTTAGATGAGAGACCCTGTTTTAAAAACTTGGCAATTACTATATCTTTAAGAGCATCTAACTTATTATCGCTTGAAGCGATTAAAACTAAGGTCTTAGCCTTTTCATTATGTGTAACCTCATATGTTGTTCCCTTAAAGTCGTATCGATTTGATACTTCTCTATCAACAAGATTAATTGCGTTTTTAAAATTTTGTGTATCTATCTTAGCAGTGATATCAAACGAGTGTTCTTTTGCCATTTAGTAAATTCCTTAATTTTATTTCATAAAATGAAGGGGACCATCATATCTATTTATCACGGTCTCGGAAGTAATTCCGACACCTACGCTAACACTTAGTTTTTACCACAAGGGCATAAACAACTCAGCGTAAGGCTCAAAGAACTAGTTCTTTTTCATTTTATAACAATGTGAGTTATTATAACATAACAGTTATGTTATTAAAAAGTCGGACTTCCATCAAACGAAGTTCCTTGAAATCCAAAACCTCCGCCAAAGCTATTAGCAAAGTTTGGATCATTGTAGCCAGCCATTGTAGACCTTGCACGAAGTTTTTCTATATCGGCTTTACTTGAAATATTTTGTGGACAAACAACTGTACACTCATTACACAGTGTACAATCCCAAACACCATCTTTCTGTATTACTTCAAGTTTTTCACTAC
>JANTGV010000126.1 GCA_024762745.1 Sulfurimonas sp.
CTTTTTTTTGAGATAAACTCTAAAGTGTCGTAAAGTGCCATATTATAAACCCGGAACTTCTCTTCATTACCAGCTAAATAACCGACATCAGCACCTCTATCAATCGATTCTATAGAGTTTCTAACGTAGACAATTTTTTCATAACAACCCAAATCAATTAGTCTCATTGCACTGGCAATACTCAAAAGAGTTTTTCCGCTACCGGCCTTTGCATCTATGACGATGAGGTTATAGATGTTACTTAGAAGTGCACTGAGCATAAATTTCTGTTTCATATTAGCAGGTTTTACACTCATACCATTAAACATTGATTCATCTATTTTATGTATTTTTTCATTTGCAATAATCGCATATGAACGATTACCATCTGAAGAGATAAACTCGTAAGAGAAGTTTTCCATAGAGTACTCTTTGTCTATCTCTTTTATATCCATATAGCCAAGTCTGTTAAAGTGGTTGGACTCTAGGTCTATCTGTTTAACAAATTTAAAATCAGGGACTTCTGATTTATCTTCACGCAATGTTTCAGTTTTAATATTTTCAAAAAGTGCAAATGTCCTTGCATATATATCAATAGAGACAAAAATAATTTCAGAGTCTTTATAGTACTCTTTTGCAGTTTTTGCCGTTTCGATGATGCGTTTATCATTGCTTTCAGCTAAGTTATGTTCACTAAGTTCGCTCTCATAAGTGTCTTTTGCAATAATATGAATCTCTAGGGAATCATCTAGAAGTTTTACGACTCTATAGTTTTTTTTCTCATCAATCTGACTTACAGTAGTTTTGGCTAAAAGTCTTGCAAACTGTCGGGACTGATAACCCAGTTCATTCGTTAGCTTTTTTTTATCTTCAAGTTCTATTAAAACGGTTTCGGGGACTACAACAATATTTGATCCTTCATCAGAAAGATTGTATATATTTTGCATATTTTGGAGGATGATATTCGTATCTAAAACATAAATTTTTTTCGGTTTTGCCATTGACTCTCCTAGAGAAGTTAAGATAGTAGTAGAAATAATTATAGCGATACTCTATATATTGCTAACACCAGATAGTGCTTAAAAATTATTCAATTTGATTATAAGAAGTTTAGATTACAGAAAAGAGACACTGATTTAGGTGATTATTTATTAGCTTTAAAGTAAAGTTTTGGCAATATGGCGACAATTAAATTTATAGGATTATAAATATTGAACGCAATTGCAATAAAACACAATGACGAAATTATTGACCTACAGACTGCAGAAGAGCTAGGTTTTGAAGGTGAACAGATTCATCTGGATAACTCAGCGGACTCCCTAGATGTCCTTCGCCACTCGACTGCACACCTTATGGCTCAAGCTATAAAGTCACTCTATCCGGATGCAAAGTTTTTTGTTGGACCAACTGTAAAAGAGGGTTTTTACTATGACTTTAAAACAGAGGCAGAAATAGGTGAGGGTGATCTTAAGAAGATAGAGAAGCAGATGCTCTCTTTTGCTAAGAAAAAGTACCCGATAGAGAAATACTCTATACCAATGAGTGAAGCAAAAGAGAAGTTTAAAGATGACAATCTTAAATTAGCTGTTATGGATAGAATTCCTGATGAGACAGTTTCTATATATAAGCAAGGTGAATTTGAGGATTTATGTAGAGGTCCTCACCTGCCAAATATTGGACTTATCCGTTATTTTAAACTTACAAAGATAGCAGGTGCATATCTTGGAGGTGATTCTAAAAATGAGATGTTGACTCGTATATACGGTATAGCATTCGCAGATAAAGAGTCACTCAAAGCACACATGGACATGATAGCTGAAGCTGAAAAACGCGACCACCGTAAAGTTGGTGCACAGATGAAAATGTTTACTTTCCGTGAAGAGGTTGGTGCAGGTTTTCCTATCTGGCTTCCAGCAGGTGGACGTCTTCGTGCACGTTTAGAGTCATTACTCTTCAAAGCACACCGTAAACGCGGTTATGAGCCTGTACGTGGACCTGAAATGCTACGTTCTGATCTTTGGAAAACATCTGGACACTACCAAAATTACGGTGAAAATATGTATTTTACAGAGATTGATGAGGTTGAGTTTGGTGTAAAACCTATGAACTGTGTTGGTCATATTAAAGTTTATGAAGAGGATTTACACTCTTACAGAGACTTACCTCTGAAATATTTTGAGTATGGTGTTGTTCATCGTCATGAGATGACAGGCGCACTTCATGGTCTTTTTAGAGTTCGTGAGTTTACTCAAGATGATGCGCATATTTTCTGTACAGCAGATCAGATTGAAGAGCAGATTATTGAAGTAGTCGATTTTGTTGATAAGATTATGTCAACATTTGAATTCGATTATAAGATGATGATCTCTACTCGTCCAGAAAAAGCAGTTGGTGATGAAAAAGTTTGGGATATCTCAACTCAGGCTCTTAAAAACGCAATGGATAAAAACTCACTGCCTTATGAGATAGATGAGGGTGGCGGAGCTTTTTATGGACCAAAAATTGATATAAAAATCACAGATGCAATTGGACGTGAGTGGCAGTGTGGAACAATACAGTTAGACTTTAATCTTCCTGGGCGTTTTCAACTTGAATATAACGGTGAGGATAATGATAAGATTCAACCTGTTATGATTCACCGTGCAATCCTTGGTTCTTTTGAGCGTTTCATAGGTATTTTAACTGAACATTATGCTGGTGAATTCCCTATGTTTATCGCTCCGACTCAAGTAGCAATTGTCCCTGTAGCGGAAACGCATAAAGATTATGCTAAGCAATTATCGGATAAACTTATCGACATTAATGCCGATAGTGAGATATATGCTAAGAATGATTCTCTCAATAAAAGGATCAGAACGGCTGAAAAGACTCGTGTACCGATGATTGTTGTTATCGGTGATGAAGAGATAGAGAACAAGACTGTAGCGATTCGTGATAGAAGAACTAGAGAACAATACAACCTAAGTGAAGAGGATTTTCTTTCACTTATACAAACTAAAATAAATGAGGTAAATTTTTGAGTCAAAAGAAAAACCGCGTCATCATGAATGACGATATCCGTGCAACAGAGTTAAGATGTAATGTAGATGGAGCAGAATCTTTAGGCGTTATATCGTTTGATGAAGCTATGAATAAAGCTAACGAGATGGGCTTAGACTTAGTTCTGATTGCTCCTGATGCAAAACCACCTGTTGCAAAGATTATGGATTATGGTAAGTTCAAGTACCAAGAAGAGAAAAAACTCAAAGAGCAGAGAAAAAACCAGGTTAAAATCGTTGTTAAAGAGATTAAACTATCTGTAAAAATTGCTGATAATGATATTGCATATAAAGTAAAACATGCAAGAGAGTTCTTAGAAAAAGGTTTTCATGTTAAGTTTCGCGTATTCTTGAGAGGTCGTGAAATGGCACATCCAGAAGCTGGAAAAGAGGTTCTTCTTCGCGTTTGGCCAATGGTAGAAGATATCGGTGTTATGGAAAAGCCACCTAAGTTTGAAGGCCGCTATTTTAACATGTATGTAACACCGATGAAGTAAAGTCTACTGAGAGACTTTACTTTTTAACTCTTCCTCTTCCATTGAATCACTTACATATTTTATAACTACTACATCTTCAGTTTCATTTATATACCATTCAGCAATATTTTCATCTTCAAGTGCATGCAGTTTATCAAAATTCACTTCAGAGTTAGATAGATAGAGGTGAGAGTGTCTTAATGGATTTTGTAGCTTAAGTAGTGTCCAAACTAGCCACAAAATTATGACAGTGGAGATTGTTAGTGCTAGGCTCTCTCTATCACTGATATCGAGATAAAGACCCGCAAACGTTCCGCCTAAAAATGTAAAAAAGTATGCAGCTGAATTTGAGATACCAAGAGCAGCACCTTTTTGATGAACCTTAGCAAACTTGGATATCATAGATTGAACTAGTGGTTCCATCATATTAAACGCAATAAAGAAAGAGACAACACCAACAATAAAGAGTGTACTTGAAGTTGTAAAACCCATGATTAAGAATGATGTTAAAAAGAGAACGATAGAGATAAGAAATATCTGTTTAGGTATATTTTTTTTCTCACCAAACACAGCTGCAGGTCCCATAGCTATAAGTCCTGCTATCATAGCTGGAAGATAGACCATCCATAGTTCTGACTTTTCCCATGCAAAACCATACTCTGGTTTAATTAAAATGATAGGAATAAGTACAAATGCCATTGTCATAAGACCCTTTTGCATTGCGTTTATAATTATCATATTTAAAAGATTGTTGTCTTTGAGTATATCTGATGTTTTAACTGTACCATGATAAATATGTTTAATTCTCGGAGGAGTCGGTACTTTAGTAAATAAAACTGCAATAGCGATTACTGCTAAAGCAGCAGTTATTAAAAAGATAGAGCTGATACCAAAATTAGATGCAATTACAGGTCCAAGGCCCATAGCAAAAGCAAAACTCATAGCGATAAAACCACCCATAATAGCCATCGCTTTTCCTCTTGATTCTTCTTCAACCAAATCGGCAATCATTGCTGTAACAACAGCACCAATAGCTCCAGCACCCTGTAAAAAGCGTCCAAGCATTAGTGTATATATATCTGTAGAATAGGCACAGATAAGTGAACCGATTAAAAATATGACAAGACCA
>JANTGV010000127.1 GCA_024762745.1 Sulfurimonas sp.
CCTAGGTTTTGCATAGACATAAATATTGGAAATGGTTCAGAAGCTCCTGATGTCTCAACGAATATAATCTCTGGATTATACTTATTCATTATTTCAACTACACCACTTTCAAACTCTTGAGCCAGTTGACAACATATACACCCTTCAGATATCTCAAGAACTTCACTATATACATTACTAAGTATATTACCATCTACACCAATATCACCAAACTCATTTACAATAATAGCAACTTTTTTATCACCAAAATACTCTTTAACTGTATTTGTGAGCATTGTTGTTTTACCAACACCTAAAAATCCTGTAATAATAAACGACTGTATCATGTTTGTACCTTAAAGTTAATATGGAATAAGTATATGATTAATAATAGATATATGGAGAGTTCGTGGAAGCAACTATGCTTTTGCATAGCTACTTAAGAGTTTTACTTCTTTGGATTTTCTAGAATTTGCTTAAGACCAACTTCTTTAGCCCATTCAGCAGTTAAATCAAATGCTGCAGATGCAGTATCAAGATTTTTTTGAATAAGTTCTTGTTTTTTCTTGAACTTTTTCTCGATTACAGAGTCAAGTGTAGCTGTACCACCTGATGCAGTATATTTTTTCAAGAATCTATCTTTAATACCTTCTTCAATTGCAGGCTTACTAACTGTACCTAAAGCACCAAATAGTGAACCTAACATTGCCATATTAGTTGCTAGTTCTGTACCAGCCTTATCTATAGCAAACTGAGTGAAGTCTTTAGTAAGTACTTTTACATTTAAATCATCTAAAATCTTCTTATCTGTATCAGTTAAAAGATCTCTGTCAGAGTTAATAATAACTAGACCATTTTCCTTAATACCAGCATAAAAAGGCATAGTGTACGATTTACCCATAGTAATAACTTGTGGGTGAAAAATCATAACGACATCAGGATAAATAACTTCCCCTCTATCATAAATAGGCACGGTACCTAGTCTTACATAACTTTCAGATGGAGCCATACGTTTTTCAGCACCAAAAAATGGATTAGAAACTGCATAGTAACCTTCTGTATCCGCTGCAGTAGCAGCAATATGTGCTGCAGTAACTGCCCCTTGACCACCTAGACCAGGAAGTCTTACTTTAATTGAATCTTTTGCCATTATAAACGTCCTTCCTCTTTACATTTTGCTAAGAATGCTTCCGCCTCTGGTGAAACATGTTTGTAAGATGCAAATCTATCTTTATCTTGATCTTTCATCTCACCAAGACCTTCATTTGCACTAAGTCCAATTTCAAGAATACAAGGTGTATAGATATTTAAGAATGTTGGTCCAACTTCTCTAGCAATTAAAACTGCTTCACGAACAGCTTTTGCAACTGCTTTTGGCGCAGAAGCTGTCATGTTTACAGAGTAGTGACAACCAGATGTTGTAGCAAGCTCCCACATAGGCACTTTTTCAAACTTTTTACCTGTTGGTGCCATTTTAAATACTTGACCTTTAGCTGTAGAACCAGACTCTTGACCACCAGTATTTGCATAAACTTCATTATCAAAACAGATTGTTGTAATCTTTTCTTGACGGAAGAATGATTGTAAAGTATAGTCTAGACCGATATCAACAGTAGCACCGTCACCAGCTAATACCATAACATCTTTTGTTGTCTCAGGAAATCTCCAGTCTAATACTCTTTTAATACCTGAAGCAACTGAGTTTTGGTTACCAAACAGTGAGTGCACAGTGTGCAATGCAATGTGTGGGAACATTAAAGAAGTACAACCAGTTGAATTAACAATAATAGTATCTTCTGGGTTAGGTAAAGAAGAAAGTACATATCTTAATGCCATTGCTTCTGGACAACCAGCACATAAAGAGTGCTCTTCCAAGATCTCTTTAGTTTCAGGAAGTTCCTTAATACCACGTGGTTTTTCTTGATTTTTAGACCATGTTGCATTCTCTTCAAGATCAATGATCTCTTGAGGCATAATCTCTCTAAATTCAGGATTTATTTTATACTTTTCATATGACATATTATGCTCCTTTTCCAGCGTTTACTACTTCCATCACTTCTTGAATGATAGCTTCAGCTGGCATACTCATACCACCACCAACTTTAGGACCGCTAACGATATTAGTATCACACTTACCATATAGTTCATGTTTTACTTCGTTTGCTAACCAACCTACAACATTAAATTCAGGTACAAACGCGTGTTTAACACCTTCTAATGCTTTTTGAAGTTCTTTAGTTGGAAATGGTCTAATAGTTCTTAGTTTAATAACTTTAGACTTCACTCCAAGTTTTGCCAATTCTCTTTGTCCCTCTTTAGCTTGATTAGCCGCTGTACCACAAGCGATAAATGCAATCTCTGCATCTTCATCACCACTAATATGAGCTAAACCGTTTAAGTAATGCTCTGCATAAGGACGTGAACGCTCTACAGCAGCTCTTACTTCCCACTGCCAAGAAGCATGTGTAGCATAAGAGATATAGTTAGACTTCATTACAAATGGATCTCTTAAGAAACGTCCCGGAGGCATCTCAGAATCAATCGGAGGTAATGGTGCTGCATATGGATTATACGGATGTAATGCAATATCATCATCTGGAAGCATTACAGCCTCACGTGTGTGAGATACAAAGAATCCATCTACAACTGTAACAATAGGAACGTGTACATCAGGCTTTTCAGCAACTGTAAACGCTGCAATTGACATGTCAAATAATTCTTGCACATTTTCAGCATACCAAATTTGCATACCAGTCTCTAGTAAGTATTGAACTTCTAAGTTATCTGGTTGAATAGTAAGTGGAGAGTTAATACCACGAGCCATTAGACATAATTGCATAGGAGCTCTAGTACCAGACCACATTGCAAAGTTTTCCATTGCTCTTAGTGTACCTGGACCTGAAGTAGTTGTAATTGTTCTAGCACCAGCCATTGAACAACCAGCAACTTCAGACATTACACCAAACTCATTTTCTCCTCTAAAATATACACCAACATAACCTTCAGCCCATAACTCACCAATTAGGTGTGCAGCTTCTGATTGTGGCGTAATTGGGTATGATACTGATGCGTCAACTGTACATCTTTTTACCGCTTCTTTTAAAACTTCAGAACCAGTCATAAAGTGCTTAGTTCTAGGAGCTTCGAAAAGAATATGATCTGCAGATACTAACTTCTGTCCAGACCAGTTATGTGTTTTTGTCATATCACTTATTTTACTCATATTATAATCCTAGTTCTTTTTTAACTTCTTTAGCGATCTCAATGAATTTAGCTACATCTTCAGCATGCTGATCTCTAATTGTAGCCATCGCATCTTCGTGTCCAGATAAAGCACACATACCAACTGTATAACAGTCAGTTTCTGATCTAATAATCTTTAATGCAACATTTGCATAGTGACAATGTACACCAATAAAAATTGCAGCGCCAATTTTGTTATGCCAAATTGTTAAGTTTGGATGATTTGGATTGATCTCTACTTCAGGGTCAATCTTTGGATATTTAGGTCTGTAGTCATACATTGGAATCATTTGTGCACCAAGAACTTCAGCCATCTCTTTAATAAGAACAGCTTTTTTCTTTGCTTCTTCACTCCACCCATATAATACTTGTGGACCAGGGAAAATTGTTGCATTTTCTCTTGTCAACATCTCTTTTGCAACTGCTCTCATTGCAGTTTCTTCATCAACCACTTCTTCTAATAAAAGTGCTTTACCCTCTGGTGGTGTAATTATACCCTCATACGTAGCCGCCGGATACGGTGAGTAATACGCAGGACCTAGATTTGCCATAAGTTCTCCTATATATTTTTATAAACTATAGTCTCTACCATCTATTAAGGTAGTAAACTATATATTAGTTAGTCTTCGTGACCAGCCATTTCCATCGTAATACAATTTCTATCAAGCATGTCAGTACATACGTACACACAAAGTGCACACCCTTTACATCTATCTTCATCTACCCAAGATGTGTTACCATCTTTATTGAACATTAGCGTATTAGCCTCTGGACAATACAGCGTACACGTGTTACATTTATATTCTGCGCACATGTCAGAATTAACTTTTGCTACATAATACATTTTTTCTCCCTATGATAAATTAAACATAGATATTAAGCTTAATAATTATAAAAATCACCAAGTCTAATAATTACTGATGTAGCATTAAAAAATTATACATAAAAAATCCTAAGAATAATCATTATTTTATTCACAATATATTCTTTATCAGCTACATTTTATGTTTTCAAAACGGAGTTTACTTACTATAACCTTTGACTATTCTTTAATTAAGTATATTCTATAAAAACATATTCATTCATTTAGTAGATAATAGACAACGTTTAGTTAATACAAGAAAAAAAACTATATTCTTCTAATCTATAGGCCCTATAGGCTATAAATGAGATTGTCCCAAGATATATATTATTTTATTTTATTATTTTACAGCTCTTAGTTGTCTAAAAAATCCTGCTACCAAAAGTAACAAAACTGTATATACTTCCTATGTGTTAGAAGGGGATAATTGCGTGTTTTTATTTATCATATTTACGTCAGACAAGCTTCTGTTTTTATAAAACTTACAACAACTTGCCCTTTC
>JANTGV010000128.1 GCA_024762745.1 Sulfurimonas sp.
AAGAAGAAGTAATTAACTTATATAATGAAGTTGGTTTTATAAAACCAGTATTGAAAGTTGTCCCAAATACAGATAACTCTTTTATTTTCATCAAGGCTTTTAAATAGATTGTCATAAATTCTAAGGTAATTACCTAATTTGCTTAACAACTTTATATTAGTTATAATTTTATAAAATGTAAAGGGCTACAAATGTTGAATATGGAAGATAAAATAAAAATTTTTAAAGCACTTGGAAATGAGACACGGTTTAAAATTTTTAAAAATATATTTACTGGTGGTTATGCTTGCTCTATCGATGATAGTCAACCTAAAGATGATATTATAGCTCAAGCCACCTGCGTAACAAGCATAGCAGAACAGTTTGACTTTGCCCTGCCCACAATATCACGCCACTTAAAAGAGATGAAGGATGCAAAGATAATTACTATGACTAAGAGTAAAAATAAAATCTATATAGAACCAAATATAGAGACTATGAAAGAGATAGCAGGTTGTTTTGATACTTTGGTAAAAGAGTACGAAGATGGTGTTATATATCAGTATGACAACACCAAGTAGTGGAATACCCCCAATATACTTGACAGTTATTAAAACAGTAGATTTTGTAACTTTCTTAAACTAACAAACGACAATATGATTCTATTAACAATCGCTTACTGACAGAAAACGCTAAACAGTCTCAGTCAAACTGAAAAAATATTTTAGTTTATTTTTTAGCCTCACGCTTGAGAGCTTCTGTTTCACACTTCATAGATGGGTTAAGTGTTAACTTGGTATCGAGGAGTTTTTCAACAAACCACTTGTTAAAACCACAAAGCTTTTTATTATTCATAACCATCAGAGGTCTTCTTATAAGTATAGGATTTGCCATAAGCATCTTAAGGGCTGTTTCCTTATCAAGGTTCACTGGGTTTATTTCACCTTTTTTTATCTGTGGTGCACTTGGATTAAACCATTTTGTGACAGGCATATTTTTAAAGAACTCATGTAGTTCAACATCACTCATCCCATGATTTAAAATATCACGCTCAATTATTTTATATCCCGCATCACGAAAAGACTGTTTCTGCTTTGCATTTGTCTTACAGCCTGGCTTCTCATAAAAAATTATAAAACTCATCCAATCTCCACCAAGTCTATTGCCTTATCAGTCAGACAATATGTCTGTATACCATCATCATGAAGATTCATACATTCACTCACAAAACGCCCTTCAACAAGAGTTTCCAAAGTTTTTTCGACTACTTCCACTTTCAACCCTAAGTACTCTGCTATATCATCTGAATCATAAAGATTGTAATTATCCTCATCACTCAAGTTGTAGATAGCTTTCATTACACTTTTAATAATTGTTGACATCAGTTTTCCTTTAATATATCTATATTTTTACGCCAAAGAATTTTCTGTAATGGATGTAAGCTTGTTAGCTCCAGCCATTTTTCAAACTCTTTAATGTAGTGTTCTTTTATTAAAATATGCAATTTATGTACTTGACTTTCCAGACTTTTCAAATAGGTTTTTGCCTCCTCATCTGAAAACTCACCTATTGGCTGCAGTCTGCGTTTTACCCCTTTTATCAACCTCTCATCAACTATTTTTGAAGATAAATCTAAAAATTTTGATGCACAGCTTGGCTTTGCATATGTCTCATTCCAGATACGTCCATGAATCATCTGATCGTATGCCAGATCCATAAAAACTGGATATTTCTGTAATACTTGAATCAAATCTTCAAAATCATTATCTATCATTGCTCGAAAAAGCATACGACTACGATTACGTATTTTATTTCTAAGTTGATCATTGTTTATAATATCCTCACTCAAAAGGTTAAAACGTTCCAATGCACCCAAGCGTGAGTGATTAAACGCCATTATTGCTACTAGGTGACTAGGGTCTTGTATCTGCTTTGGATGCGAACCTGATGGTCTATAAAACGCCCATTCTAATCTAGCCTCATCATCCTCGTGCTCCATATATAGAGCATCTCCACGAGCTTCAAAGTCACTCTCACCCTGTAGAGCCTCTATCTCTTCTTTGTAACTTAACTCCTGCACTGAAAACTCCTACAAATCAAAATAAAACACATCTCCAAAAGCCTCAAGTCTTTTCATGTTTTTTTTCTCACTTACTAAAAAGAGTGTATTCAACTCTGGAGTATTCTCTATTTTAAAAAGTCCATCACTCAAAACCATTAAGGTTGCTTCCATTTCACTATTTTTTTTAAGGTACTCCACAACAGGTTCAAAGAGTGTTCCTCCGTTTCCTTTCTCAAATGAGAGTTTCGGTCTCGTCTGCTGTGCGTCATATGTGACAATTTTGTCTCTATCAACACTCTCATCAAAGGGTATTACTGTTACCACAAAATCACTGCTCATTCTTAAAACTGAATCTATAATCCCCAAAAATTTTGAAAAAGTCTCTCTTGAAATACTCATGGATCTGTCAAGTGCTATATAAAGTGTCAACCTATTCTTCTCATGCTTATAGCCTGGAAGATATATTCCTTGATGAATAAATCTGCGATTAGGATGTGAAAAATTTATCTGTTTATCAAAGAAACTCTCTGTCATATAAGTATGTAAAAGGGTTTCCAAATCGATTTTAGGACGAATTACTTCTTTAATAACTTCTAAAAAAGAGGATGGAATGTTTCCTTGTTTACTTGCAGCTCCCATCGCCTGAACGATAAGTGCATCAATCTCTTCCATTACTGCAGAGGAGTCACCCTCATTCTCTATAAGGTCTAGTTTCTCCTCTTTTGGGTTCTCTTCATCCGGAGTTCCCTCTCCATCCTCATTCTCTTCATAAAGAATATTATAAACCTCTTCTACACTTTTGTCTCGAAACTTCTCTAACATTACCTCATGTTCAGGTCTTTTCCCTACACGCTCAAAGTCACTGAGTAAAAGATTTATAACAATGTCACTACTGCGATTCCAAGTGCCATGATCACGCTCTTTCATTCTAAAGGGGTGTTTTAAAAGTATATGAAGAAGTGTATGTGCATAGATGTACTTTAACTCTTCATCTATAATATGTTCACAAAGCGAAGGATCAATATATATACACATTCCATTAGTTTCAAACGCTTCATGTTCATTCTTACGATACTCCATAGGTAAGGAGAGTGCAAGAACACTTAAAAATGGATGATCAAATAGAAACTGGACACGAATTTTCTCTAGTTTAGAGAGAAAATCAGATGATATATTCACCATATTTTTCCACCCATGCGTTAAATGCGTCATGAAGTGCCAATGACTCATCTTTGACGATAAGGTCTTTTACCAGCATAATTCCAAATTCTGTTGGTAAAGTTTCACTAAACGCAAATAGGTGTTCTTTATGTGTCTCACTCCCCTTATAGTACTCAACAAGAGCTGAGACAAGTGCATAAAGTAGTGCCGGCTGGTTTTGTACTTCAGGATAGTTTCCTTCATAAATTGCTGCGACATCGGGTAACTCTTCATATACTTTTACATATGAAGTAAACTCTATACCAGCACTGTAACCGATAGTTCCATAAATAATGGACGTAATCGTACTCACATCTTTGCTCATTTTTAAGATATTTGAGAGCATATGATAACTTCTTGGTGTTGCAAACGCAGGGTTCGCATCATCTTCAAGTATCGGTTCACTTGAGAGTAAATCTGGACGAAACCCTAAAAAACCTATGATGAAGTGGTGTAAATTTTCTTTAAGTGCGAAAAGCTTAAAATCATCAAATCTCGCTTCCACATGAAGATGTACCATGCGATTCACAAGTGGTGAGGGTAATCTGAAAACTACACCCCTGTCACTAATACGATTCCCGGCACATACAATTCTCCACCCTTTTGGCAACTCATACTCTCCCATTTGTCTATTTAGAACCAACTGATATATAGCAGCCTGTACAGATGGTGGAGCAGAGTTTAACTCGTCCAAAAACAGTATCCCCTCTGAACTTTTATCTTTTGGAAAAAAAACGGGTGGCATCCATACTGTCTGATTATTTTCTATAGAGGGCACACCCCTAAGATCAACAGGATCCATTTGAGACAAACGAACATCCACTAGCTCTAAGCCTTTTCTCTTTGCCACATCTGCTACAATATAAGACTTACCAATCCCTGGACTTCCATGTATAAAAAGAGGTGTGTCTGTATCTAAGAGGATATCGATGTTTTTATAAAGGTTAGTTGTTGATATAGATGGAGTAATCACGCACTTATCTCACTTACAATACATCTAAAACAGTTAAATTGGTCATCACAACTTATACATGCTGGTGCAACCTTACCAATCTTATCATATAGAAATTTTTTCCACAATTTATCTTTTGGTTTTTGCTTAGCCAAAAGTGGATAGTTTTTTTTCATAAAACGACCCATCTCACTTCTACTCTTAAATCCCAAATCATGATAAAGATGATTCATCTTAAGTGACTCATAGGCTACCCACTTTCCTAAAATCGTCTGTGCATAAGCATTTACTCCATAATGATGTAAGAGTAAAGCTATCTCTTTTTCCATAATCTCTAATTCACTCATATCTCCATCTCCACCATTTTTCCCATCGTGATTTCTGC
>JANTGV010000129.1 GCA_024762745.1 Sulfurimonas sp.
CCCCTCGTATTGAGATTTCACTGATATTTTTTATTTTGGCAAGTTTTGATTTTATCTCTGAGGCTACTTCAGTTAATTCACCTCTTGTAAGTTCATCAGACGATACAGAGAGTTTTATAAGAGATTTGTTTTTATCTAAAAGAACAGCAGTGGGCTGTACCATATCTGAGGGTAAAAACTGTGAGGTAGAGGCTATAGAGTCCTTTACTTTATTGAGTATATCTACCTTGTTTGAGTGCTCATTGAGAGTCAAAATAATTACAAATGAGCCAGGGGTAATTGTACTTTCTGCCTTATCGATACCGTTAATATTACTAATCTCGTCTTCAATATCGCGTACAGCCATTTTATTCATATTGGCTGCACTCGTTCCTGCATAATGCCCACGAACACTTATCTTATCAAGCTCTACTGTCGGAAACATCTCTTTTGGTATATTTATGTAGGCATTAAATCCTAAATAAGCCAAAAAAATCAACAAGGCATAATTTAGTCTCTTATTGTTTATAAAATATTCTATAAATTTTATCATTCTCTTTAAAGTCCTAATATCTCTACTCTATTATTTACATAATCATACCCTTTTAGTATAATTTCGCTTTTAAACAAAGGAAAGAAATTTGAATTTAAATAAAAGTTTTATCACAAACCTAATAGCAGTATTTTTAATAGCTCTATCTTTCATAGAAACGCAGTTTTCAACACTCCTACTTTTTACTGGTCTTTTTGCACTCTCAGGAGCTGTTACAAACCTCTTAGCTATTCATATGCTCTTTGAAAGAGTTCCGCTCCTTTATGGTTCAGGTGTTATTCCTGCAAGATTTGAAGCTTTTAAAGAGGCTATTAAAAACCTTATGATGCGTGAGTTTTTCACACGTGAACAGTTAGAAAAGTTTTTTAAAGATGAAGAGCAAAAAATAAACTTAGAGCCCATCATAGAAGATACAGACTTTACACCCGCCTTTGATGCACTCTCTAAAACTGTCATGGAGTCATCTTTTGGTGGAATGTTAGGAATGTTTGGTGGTGAAGCTGCACTCGATGGACTACGAGAACCATTTTCTCAAAAGATGAAATCAGCAGTCATCAAAATAGTAAACTCTACTGCGTTTAATGAAACACTTCAGCAACATATGCAGAGTTCATCACTCAATGATGATATGTTGAATTCAATAGAGAGTGTAATAGATACAAGACTCAACGAACTAACACCTCAGATGGTAAAAGAGATAGTCCAAAAACTGATTAAAGAGCACCTTCAGTGGCTTGTAGTATGGGGTGGTGTTTTTGGTGGACTTATTGGATTGATTAGCTCTCAATTAATATAGTCCCTTATAAACAAAAAATATTTTTTGCAACTTCTCAGCTCTTTAAGTTATTCAACCTCAATAACTGCATCAGCTACCTGAATTAAATCACCTTTAACGATTTTAGCTCTTTTTCTAGTCTCAACCTCACCATTCCTTTGAACATAACCATCTGCTATAATAAGTTTCGCCTGAGCACCACTGTCTACTAAATCCATCACTTTTATCAGTTTAAAAAGTTCTATATATTCATCTTTTAATTCAAATTTCATTTTATACCTATACTGTTAATTATTGGAATCATATCTCAAACTTGCTATAATGGAGATTATGCAAATTAGTAATTCAACTCTACAAAGTATCAGTAGCACTTATGTATCGCCCTCTCAAAAAGAAGATGAATCACAAAAAAATGAAGAACTTGAAAATGATAAAGAAAAATCAAATGAGCCTCAAAAAGGGAGAAGTGAGTTAAGCCTTGAGGAGCAAGAGCAAGTAAAAGAACTTCAAGCTAGAGATACAGAGGTACGTGCACATGAAGCTGCCCATCAAGCAGCCGGTGGAGGAATGACCGGGGCAGCATCATTAAGTTATCAAAGAGGTCCCGATGGAAAAATCTATGCTATCGGTGGTGAAGTATCAATCTCTATGAAACAAGGCTCGACCCCCGAGGAGACTATAGCAAACGCAAGGCAAATAATGGCTGCAGCGATGGCGCCTGCAAATCCAAGCCCACAAGACTACTCTGTGGCATCTTCTGCAAGAGTCATGGAGATGAAAGCTCAACAGCAGTTGGTTCGTGAACAACAAGAAGCATTAATGGGTCAAAGGAGCTACAAAGACTCTTCAACTCCAACAGAGGATGAACAGACTCCACTCATTAACACTCCTGCCTAAAACCTCTTAATATAGGCGTGACAATATGGTTGAGAACCTTTCCTCTCATAATAGTCCTGATGATATTTTTCTGCTTTATAAAAAGGTTTTATATCCTTAATTTTTGTTGCTATTTTCATTCCTTTTGAGCTTAGAATAGCTATGAGTTTTTTGACTGTTTTTCTCTCTTCTTCATTTGAAACAAAAACAGCTGAGAGATACTGTGAGCCTATATCTGGTCCCTGTCCATCGACTTGTGTCGGATCATGTATCTCAAAGAAGAGCTTTGCGAGAGACTCATAAGTAACTTTATTGGGGTCGTATGTTATCTCGACAACCTCCAAGTGTCCACTATTGCCTTTAGATACATCCTTGTATGTCGGATTCACTACTTTTCCACCCATATACCCGGACTCTACGCTCAAGACCCCTTTTAAGTTTTCAAAATAGTATTCAACTCCCCAAAAACATCCGCCTGCAAAATATGCTTTTGATAAATCATCACTCTTTTTTTCTTCAAACTTTAGTGAAACAGAGTTCACACAGTGCCTTACATTCTTCTTCGTAAAACCTTCACCTTCAAAAACGTGTCCTAGATGAGCATCACAGTTAGCACAAACTATCTCTGTCCGTCTTCCATCAGCATCTTTGACTCTCTTTATAGCACCGGGTATCTCGTCATCAAAACTCGGCCATCCACACCCACTGTCAAACTTTGAACTAGATTTATAGAGTGGAGCATCACACTGTTTACATATATATGTACCATCAGCTTTATGTTTGTAGTACTTGCCACTAAAAGCTCTTTCTGTCCCTTTGCCAACAATCACCCTACTCTCTTCATCGGTTAATTTATTCAAGTTTAAAACTTTCAACTCTCCTGCGTTTAAGCCAATAATGCTCATAAAAACTGCACCTATCATTATTTTCAACATAATCCAATCTCCTACAAGTATAAAATATTATTATACTGTTACTATTTCTAACAGAAGCTATAAATTAACTTTAATTTTTTAATTAAAGCTAATTTGGACATGTTTTAAGAATATTTTTGTGATAAAATTGTGAGATGAATACAAATATGAATTTTTATAAATTTTTAAATGCTCAGATAGTTGTAATGATTTTGCTTACCATTACTACTGGTACCGGGTACATCTATATGGGCTTTATATACGATACGCTATTCCCATCTATAGCTTGGTATGTTACAATGTTTCTAATGTCTATCTGGGGATACAGGCTACATAAAGAGTTTTCAAACTCAAACTTAACAATCGAAGAAAAAGCTGAGTGGCATCCAAGAGCAAAAAAATTCCTTTTTACATACTTTTCACTCTGGACCGTTATATTTGTTGTTAACGTCTCAAGTGAGTATATAGAGCTGCACTATATTGCCATAGCAACACAACTCGGTACCTCTGTTGTATCGGCAACACTCCTTGTATCTGAAAAAAAACTCTCTAGAATTACCTTAGTAAGTCTTATGACACCACTTTTTATATACTTTTTACTTGTGAATGACTTCTACAGCTATCTACTTGCCATATTTACTGTTGTTCTCTCAGGAGTATTGATTTATGCCTCAACAAATACCTATAACTACCTTCTAAAAAGTAGATATCAGGCATATAACGATTATCTTACAAAACTGGGTAATCGTCGATACTTTATCGACCTACTTGAAGACTCGATAAAATCACAAAAGAAAAAACATGACTACAAATACCTTTTACTCATAGACCTTGACCATTTTAAAAATGTCAATGACTCCTTAGGTCATGATATTGGTGATAAGTTACTTTTTGAAGTATCACAAAGAATGAATACTCACGCCCAAAGATGTGATAATGCTATAGCTAGATTAGGTGGAGATGAGTTCTCAATGCTCAGTAGATCATTTAAAACAAAAGAAGATGCTTTAAAAAATGCTAAAACATTTTCAAAAGAACTATTTCAAGAAATTAAGCGTCATTATACTATTGATGAACATCATCTTTATATTAGTGCAAGTATCGGTCTGAGTATTTTAAACAACCCAAGTGTTGATGCTTCAACTTTTCTAAAAGAGGCAGATATTGCTATGTATGAAGCAAAACTCCAAGGGAGAGATGGACTTATCATCTTCAATGAGGAGCTAGCAAAAAAAGTAGAACTCAATCTTGAGATAGAGAGGCTTCTTTATTTTTCACTTGAAAAAGATGAGATATCCCTAAAGTACCAGCCTCAATATGCTGTCCACAATGGAGTAAGTGGCTGTGAAGTTTTAGTACGATGGGAAAACAGAGAGCTTGGGGAAATTGGTCCAGATATCTTTATACCTATTTCGGAACAGACTGGTTTTATAATAGAACTTGGTCGCTATATTCTAGAGGAATCTTTTAAAACACTGC
>JANTGV010000130.1 GCA_024762745.1 Sulfurimonas sp.
TGTATGAGTAAGTTGCTCCAAGTAACATAGAGAAAGGAACATTTGCAAACCAGCCGACCACAATTTGAGTGGCTCTTCCCCAGGCAACATGAGATGGCTTTTCAGCTGCACCGTTTCCAAGTAAGGTTGCTGTTACAACTTGTGTTGTAGATGTTGGTGCTCCTATTGAAGTAGCGATGGTATTTACAAGTGCAGAGCCTAATTGATTTGCAACAGAATGAACAATTTGAATATGGTATAGTTCAAAACCTAAAGTTTTTATGATACTCCAACCACCAAAAACAGTACCTAATGTTATAGCTGTTGTGCAGAGAAGTACTACCCACAAAGGTATGTAAAACTCTTGTGTCTGTCCAGATGCAAGAAGCATCATACCAATGATAGCCATTCCTTTTTGGGCATCATTGGCACCATGAGAAAATCCAAGCCATGCTACACTAAAGTATTGGGAAGAAATGAACAGCATCCTTATCTTTACAGTGAATCTTTTAAAGATGAAAAATATAATTTTCATAATAATAAAGCCAATTATAAATCCTAAAAAAGGCGAGGCAAATAGCCCCGCAACAACTTTCATAACTCCTTCTAAGTTGCCATTTTGCAGCGCAGAGACTCCCCAGTTTATATTACTGCTTCCTACAATAAAAAGTCCAGAACCGACAAGTCCACCCGCCAGTGAATTCGAGGAAGATGAGGGAAGACCAAATTTCCAAGTAATAATATTATATGTAATAGCAGCCAGTAAGGCAGATATTATGAGTGCTTGAGCATTTATTACATCCGCATTTTCAATATTTACAAATGTTCCGATGGTATCTGCTACTGCTAAACCAACAGTAAGCGGACCTAAAAGTGTAAAGATACTGACAATAGCAATGGCTACACTGCTTTTCATGGCGCGAGAGGCTATAGCAGTTGCAACCATATCTGCAGCATCGTGAAAACCATTTGTAAAATCAAAAACAAAAACGGCAATAATGGTTAAAATTAAAAGAAATGATGTTAAATCCATGCCTCAATTTTACTCTAATAATTATATATGGTATATTAACATTAACAAAAGAGTAAAGGATTTTTTTGGAAGATATTTTATATGCCCCATGGCGAGATGAATATATAACAAACCAAAAGATAGAGGGTTGCGTTTTTTGTCATATTAGTCAACATACAGATGATGACAAGAGTTTGCATGTACTTTACAGAGATGAACACTGTTTTATCGTTATGAATCGCTACCCTTATACACCAGGACATTTTATGATTATCCCTCACACTCATACTGACAAACTCGAGGAGTTAAACGCAGAGAGTTGGCTTCATATTTCCGCTTTAGCTCAAAAGGGTGTGCGACTCTTAAAAGAGGGTATGAATGCACAAGGGGTAAATATAGGTATGAATCTAGGTAAAGCTGGTGGTGCAGGTATAGCAGAACATATACACCTGCATTTAGTTCCCCGTTGGGAGAGAGATACCAACTTTATCACTGCCATTTCTCAAACACGAGTCTACTCTACTGACTTTGAAAAGATATATAAAAAGATCAAAGCCTTAATTCCGAAATATATAGAAGATGAATAGGCTACTACTACTCTTATTAATCTTTTACACTCTTCTAAATGCTTCAGAGTATCCTGAAACCTTCTCTACTCTTGGTACCCCTCTTTATAAGTCTGTAGAACCGATATCCAAGTTTGTAGAGATTAAAGAGTTAGAAGACAAGATACTTACCTTTGAACAGCATGCAGGAAAAGCACTCTCAAACGGTTTTAAAGTTGATAAATCAAAAGATAGGGCAGAGATAAAAGAGTATCTCTTTGAACTTCGAAGACTTCAAAAGAGTTATGACTATCTTCTTCATATAGTTCATAAGAGTATAGACAAAGCGATAGAAAGTAATAATTATGAACTCTTTTTAAAACTCACAAGATACGAGTTTGATGGACTCTTAAAAAACTCAAATCTGCGGGAAAAATCAATAGAGTTCTATAATGCCAACAAGTCTAAAAGACGGATTAAAACTTTAGATAAGAAAATAGAACGTAAGCAACTCATAGCTCAGACAAGCCAAGAATTCTATAATAAAGTAGTTGAGTCATCATATGACTCCAACTCAAAAGCTGATACAACAAAAACAGTTTTTATGGAGACAAAACGCAGTGGTAACTATATAGATGTATTCGTTATAAATAGAAACTTTTATGATGTTACAGTAAAGATAAAAGCGAAATATAAAAATATTATCCAAATGCAAAACAGACCAGAAGTGGTAGTAGTAAAAGCGAACTCTACACTTAATTACACCAAATTGCGTTTAGGTAAGGGAAGTATGCACTACAGTTTTAACTTTAGTTGGATTATAGGCAGTATTCATGCGGTTCATGATGATAGTTATCTTTATAGACTCCCTTTTGCTACTGGAACAGCATGTAGGGTAAGTCAAGGATTCGATACTGCTCAAACACATAAAGAGAACTCAAAGTATGCAGTAGATTTTGCGATGGAAGAGGGTACCAAGATATATGCTGCACGCGAGGGAGTTGTTGTAAAGACTAAGTCAGATTCAAATATTGGAGGTTACGCAAAAGAGTTTGCCAAAGATGGAAACTTTGTTACGGTTCTTCATAATGATGGAACCTTTGGTACCTATTATCACCTTAAACAGTTCGGTGTTTTAGTAAAAGAGGGAGACTTTGTTCAAAGAGGTCTTCCTCTTGGTTACTCTGGAAATACAGGGTTCTCAAGTGGTCCTCATCTGCACTTTTCAGTATTTAAAGCAATTAGTGCAACTGCTACTCACACTATTGCTGTGAAGTTCATCGGTAAAAATGGTGTAATAAGCGAGCCAAATAGGGGTGTTGCATATGAGGCTAAATAGATAGAACTGTTTTTTTGTGTAGTTCATCTGAAACTATATCGGCTGGATAACCTGAATTTGCGTTTGCCCTCAACTTAATTTTGCAAGCTATTTGATAGTGTAATTTAATTGTATTTAAAGATAAGTAGTTATAATTGTGAGATAATAATAAAATTTATAAGGAAAACTTATGCAAAGAAGAGACTTTTTAAAAACTTCCATCGCTGCGTCTGCTGCGATTGTTGGTACTTCCCTTTCAGCAGGTGTGACGCAGCAACCAATTGATACTCGTAAGGTTTCAAAAATGGCTTTTCCCGAGAAACGCCCTTTAATAACTTACTCAGATAGACCACCACTTTTAGAATCACCTAGGAGTACATACACTAAACAGTTAACTCCGAATGATGAGTTCTTTGTTAGATGGCACCTTCCGGATATTCCAACGCATATTAATCCAGATGAGTATACTATTCATATTAATGGATTGGTTAATAAAGAACTCCATATTTCATTAAATGAATTAAAAAATGATTTTGAACATGTAGAAGTAGAGGCTGTTCTTCAGTGTGGTGGAAACTCTCGTTCTGCGTATAAGCCAATAGCCGGAGGTATCCAGTGGGGTAGCGGTGCTATGGGTAGTGCTTTATGGAAAGGTGTGAGACTCAGCGATATTTTAAATCGTGCAGGCCTTCATAAAGATGCTAAATATATAGGTTTTAACGGTAAAGACAATGCAGCTTATTATGAGACTCCAAACTTTGTAAGAGAGTTGGAGCTTGAAGAGCTCAATGATCATGTTATTGTTGCTTTTGAGATGAATGGTGAAGACTTACCATATCTAAATGGTTACCCACTGCGTTTAGTTATCCCTGGTTACTATTCTGATAGCTGGGTGAAGATGTTGAGTAATATAACTGTAACTAACAAGTACAAGTCCCTTTTCTTTATGGATGTAGCTTATAGAGTTCCAGATAATGAGTGTGAGTGTGAGACACCAGAGGAAAAATTTAAAACTACTAAGCCAATTACAACTATGAATGTGAAGTCTATTATCGGTTACCCTGAGAATGGTATGAAGGTTTATCATAATTCTCATATCGTTGTTCGTGGTGTTGCATTTGATGATGGTCATGGTATAAAAGATGTTATGGTCTCAACTGATGAGGGTAAAACTTGGGAGAAATCTATTCTTAAAAAGGCTTCAAGCCGTTATGGTTACACAGCATTTAGATTTGCGTATAAACCTACTAAGTATGGAAAATTAAATATCATGGCAAAAGCAATTGATCGCTTAGGAAATGAGCAGCCTTTAGCAAAAGATGTAAAATGGAATCACGGCGGATACAAGTTTAATGGTATTGACGTAGTTCAAGTAGAAGTAGTTTAGGGAGAATGAATATGAAAAAATTATTATTATTAACTATTTTATCAGTTGGTTCACTTTTTGCACAAGTAAAAGGTGATGTTGCGGTTCCTTATATAGCTTATGAGATTAAGATGGGCAAAGGTTTCGATGCTATTCAAGCAAACTGCCTTATGTGTCACTCATTTGGATATGTTACAAATCAGGGTCCACAGTCTAAAGAGTTTTGGCATAAAAAAGTTATGAAGATGATAACTCACTTTAAAGCTCCTATAAGTAAAGAGGATGTAGAGATAACTACAAATTATCTTTTTGAACATTATGGAAATGGAAAGCTG
>JANTGV010000131.1 GCA_024762745.1 Sulfurimonas sp.
TTAAATGCCTAAGTATGCATATATGAAAGCATATTTAACATAACTAGTTTAGTATATTTAAAATTAAAGGATGTGTTGATGAAAAAAATTAAAAATCTCATTTTTTTAATTGCATTAAGTATGTTGCCTATAATGGCTACGCAACTGAGTGCGTCAGATAGTGATGAAGAGGTAGTAAGAAAAGCTGTATTTGATCTTACTACGGGGGATATGAAAACATTTGAGCAAAGGATTTTAAGTGGTGTTGCTAGATATACTGCTCACTATCAGGGAATAATGCAGGAGTTTGATGCAGTTGTTGTAATTCATGGAGACGCTTTCAAGTTTTTTGTTAAAGATCTTGCTAATTCACCCTATAAAGGTCAAACAGAATTAGTTAAAGTAAATAACGACCTAAAAAAACGTATTGCTGCTGCTAGTGATATATATGAGGTAGAATTTCTTATGTGTGAAGCAAATATGCTAAAAGCAGGATTAGTACAAGAAGATATATATCCATTTGTAAAAATTGTTCCAAGTTCATCAATGGGGCTCATAGAGAAACAAAATGAAGGTTATGCATACATACCTGTACGCTAAACTATACAAACTAAAAAGGAATTTTAAAATGAAAACAAAACTAACAAAAATCTTACTTATAGCATCACTCAGTGCAACTAGCACGCTTATGGCAGGGTTTGCAAATACGGACAAACTTTTGGTAGAAGCAAAAAAAGAGGCTGGTGAGATGAAACCAAGCACCCTCAAAAAAATGCTTGATAAAGAGGAAGCCGTTGTAGTCTTAGACATTAGAGAGAGCGAACAGCGTTCAGAGGGTGAAATATACGCAGATGAATCCTATGCAATTACTCGTGGAAATCTAGAGTTTGTCATAGGCAACAAAGTGAAAGACAAAAATATGGTAATTGTTACATACTGCCGTGGTGGAAGCCGTGGAGCTTTAGCAGCACAGACACTTAGACACTTAGGATATAAAAACGCAACAAACCTCAAAGGTGGTCTCAAAGGGTGGGCGAAAGCTGGTTACCCAGTTGAGACGGGTTTAGGAACGGTCGTACTCTCAAAAGAAGAGGAGTAGCTATGACAACCATAGTTCTGAACCATCAGCCCTATGATGGAACAGACGTAACGTGGAATGCGCTGCGTTTGGCTAAAACACTTTATAAAAGCGGAGAGAGTGTCAATATCTTTTTAATGAATGACGCTGTTGATTTAGCTCGTGATAAAACACCAAAACCAGATAGTTATGATTATGATTTAGTTGAAATGCTTAAAAAAATGTACGCTGATGGTATAAACCTTCAAGTATGTGGTAGCTGTAACGCCCGATGTGGCCTTTTTAAAAACGAACCATATTTTGATGATAAAGTCTCTTCAACTATGCAAATTCTTGCCGACTGGGTACAAGAAAGCGATAAAGTTCTAACATTTTAAAAAGAGGAACTCAGATGATAAAATTATTAATGAAACTGTTCGTAAATAAAAAGCGTATGTTTGATATGATGACATATAAAATAAGTACTTCTTCGAAAATTGAGAAAATAGTTGCCAGTGTTGAAAAGTCTTGCGAAAATAATAAATTTGCATTACTTCATAACTATGTTTACCACGAGGTGGTTAAATCAAAGGGATTTCCTATAGATAGAAAAGTGTTTATTTATGAAATCTGTGTAGCAAAAGTTGCTTCTCTTGTACTTACGAAAGAGCCAAGTTTTGCCCCATTTATGCCTTGTCGTATTGCTATTTATGAAGAAAATGATTCTGTTGTAATCTCAACACAGAATATGGATATGATACTGAATACTTTAGATAAAAATTCTGAATTATTTCAAAGTACATCTGAACTTTTTAGTAATCTAAAATCTCTTCTTAATGAAATCAAAGCGAAAAATTATTTTGAATAGGAATTACAACAGTGCTTTATTATTCTATGGGAACTGGATTAAATGATAAAAAAGATACAAATACTATCATGGAAACAGGACGCTTTTTTTACAAAAGATTATTCAGCTGGGGTAGTTTTAGCAGAACTAAATCTTCATTATACAGACGATAAACATCATATAGTTTTAGAACATATCGGAAGTCAAACTTTAGCCGATGATTCAAAAAATACGTATGGAGTTTATCTGCTTAATATCTTCGTGTAGACACAGTTGGGGATAACTTAGTTTTATCTTTGTTGGATGTAAATTCCGCATATATACTAGGATTAAAGGGAGCGTATAAATACAATAAGTCTCTTTTTTATCTTGTATATAATCATTCTGGAAATGCAAAAATATTGAATACCTGGGTTGATGACCCCACATATACATCATCCACCTTTTCGTCCTTTTGAGTCTGTATCTCTGCTGATAGAAATGCAATAGAGTATGATATGGTATTTTTGAATAATGTAATAAAGAAGCTTCATTTTTTAGGACTTATATCTTATAAAATAAGTGAGAATTATTATGCAAATAAAATCGCTTTCAGACAGAAGGAGTAGGTTATTTAGCAATTTAGACAATTAACTTTAAATTAAGTCTGCTTTCTATAAACTGCTATAATCAATTTAGCTTAATAGCTAAATAATAAGGAATTTTACTTATGGCAAATAAAAGTATACTTACCATTGTAGGTGCAACAATAGCAGCATCGTTATGTTGCGTGACACCTGTTCTCGCAGTTTTAGCAGGTTCAAGCTCTCTGGCTTCTTCATTTTCTTGGTTAGCTCCATATCATAATTACTTAGTTATATTTACTATTTTAGTTCTTGTATATGCATGGTATGACAAGCTAAAACCAAGCAAGGGTATAGAGTGTGATTGCGACAATGAAAGTTTTTTTGCAGGTAAAACATTTTTAGCGATAGTTACTGTTTTTGCAGCCGTTATGCTTACGTTTCCTCAGTGGGGACATAAAGTTTTTGAAGGAGCCCCTACAGCAGAGAGTTGTGATACTGGTGCTTGTGAAACAACTATGCCAGATAAAAGTGAAAAACCACTCCCTGCTATTGTAACTGATTCAAAAATGAAAGCTTGTGAGAGTGGCTCGTGCCCAACTCCAAAAGAGAACACAACACCACAGACTACAGATATCTCCGGTTTACCAGTTTTAAAGTACATGAGCGATGAGAAAGCAAATCCTACAGAACATGGACAAGTAGCTTGCAGTGGAACAGGGTATAAAGTACTCGACGATCTTTTAAGTAAGGCTCGTAAGTCGGTTCCTGAGATGATGCCAGTAGTACTTAAAAGAATGATAGACAACGAAGAGGAGTTCGTGCTTTTAGACGTACGTCCCGCCATTCAAAGAGCTGAGGGTGAGATTTACGCTGATGAAGTTGTTACGATTCCTCGTACAAACCTAGAGTTTGAGATATTAAACGCCATTAAAGATAAGGGAACGACTATAGTTGTCTACACTCGCATGGGAGCTAGAAGTCTTCTCGCTGCTGAGTCACTCAAAAGACTTGGTTATACAAATGTTTATAATTTAAGTGCTGGTCTTAAAGGCTGGGTACGAGCTGAGTACCCTTACGATAATGGTCTTGGAACTGTTAAAAAAGTAGTGGATGCAGAGTAATGGCAGATAATACAGGAATTATTAATTTATATACAGAGTTAGCCCAGAATCCAAGTAAAGACTTTGGATGGGCTAAAGGTATTGAAAATGCAAAAGCACATGGATATAAGCAAGAGTGGCTAGAAAAAATTCCCTCAACTGTTTGGGAATTTTGTGCGGCAGTTGGTAATCCTTTCACGCATGCCAAAATTAAACAAAACGATACAGTCTTAGATCTTGGATGTGGTGCAGGAGTTGATTTACTTGTTTCTTCTTTACTTGTTGGTCAAGGTGGAAAAGTAATCGGTGTTGATATTACCCCAAAAATGGTTGAAGTTGCAGAAGAAAATGCAAAATTAGCTGGATGTTCTAATGTTAGAGTTTTAGAGAGTAGTTTTGATTCTATAGACATAGAAGATGAGAGTGTGGATGTTGTTATCTCAAATGGAGCAATCAATCTTACATCATGTAAAGAGTCTGTTTTTGCTGAGATATATCGTGTTTTAAAGCCAGATGGAAAAATATTTTTCGCAGATATGATCGATATTTCAGAACCATCATGTTGCGATATAGAGCAAAGTTCTTGTTGTGCAAGTGATGGTGAAGAGGATTGGGCAAATTGTGTTGCTGGAACTATGAGAGAAGATGAACTCATAGAACTTATTCAAAAGGCTGGATTTAAAAATGTTGAGTGTCATGGTCATACCCATTACACAACGGCAGAGACAACAAAGGGTGCAACATTTCAAGCAACAAAAATAGCTTCTGATGTTAGAAGAGAAAATCATTGGGATACTATATTCCAAAATGCAGATTATACACAAGTACTTTGGCATCAAAGTTCACCAAAAAAATCGGTTGATTTAATTAAAAAATATGCAAAAAATAATAGTAATATAATTGATGGAGGTTGTGGAGCATCATATCTGGTGGATGTTTTACTGAATGATGGATATAAAAATATCACTCTACTTGATACAGCAAAAACTTCTCTTGATATTGTA
>JANTGV010000132.1 GCA_024762745.1 Sulfurimonas sp.
GAGTAAATTAACATCATTTTGTATATCTTGACCAATAAATATTAAGATAGACTTGTCTGTATAATCTGGTAATTCTTCATAACTTGCATCACCAAATGAGTAATTAATAAAAATAGGATTTGGCACATCGGTTACTTTTACAATACCTTTTACTCTGTAGATAGCTTTTGGAAGTGAGGATAAGAGTTGGTCTATATCATTAAAACTAGTATCATCTTTTAGATATGCAACTTTTTGTGTTATAGAATCATTGGTAGTATGTTCTGAGTGTTCATAGTCTTTTGCTAAACCAACAATTTCATCTACCTCATATACGCCTTCAAAGACTTCTTTATTTACAAGACCTTGCTCGGCATTATATATTATATAATTATTGAAGATAGTTTTTCCAGTGAGATTATTTTTGATGTTATACTCTTCTTTTATCGAAATCACTTCCTTTTTTACTTCTTCAAGTTGCTTTTGAGTAACTAAGTCAGTTTTATTGAGTATTATTATATTTGAGCCACCTATCTGATATTTGGCTGTAGAATTATCTTTATATTGATTGAAGTTCTTTGAATCGACAACACATATTATGCCCTCAACTGATATACCAAGATTTTGCAAAGATAAAAATATTGGGAAAGGCTCTGAAGCACCGGAAGTTTCTACAAAAATTATTTCTGGATTATATTTTTGAATGATTTCAGTAACACCGCTTTCAAATTCTTGTGCCAATTTGCAGCATATACATCCTTCAGATATTTCAAGTACTTCGCTGTGTACATTTGTAAGTATCTTACTGTCAACTCCTACATCACCAAATTCATTGACGACGATTGCTATTTTTTTATCTTTAAAATATTTTTTAACTGTGTTTGTCAGCATAGTAGTTTTTCCTACGCCTAAAAAACCTGTGATAATAAATGACTGTATGATGGGAAATCCTTTAGTAGGGGATTATATATAGAACGAGCTGTTCTGGAAGTAAATTATAGTTTTATGTTTGCAGCTGCTGTATGTTACAGCAACTGCAGAGTGACTACGCTTTTGGATCTTCTAAGATTTGTTCGAATCCAACTTCTTTACACCATTCAGCAGTTAAGTCGAATGCTGCAGAAGCAGTGTCAAGGTTCTTTTGAATAAGCTCTTGTTTTTTCTTGAACTTTTTCTCAATTACAGAGTCAAGTGTAGCCGTACCACCAGAAGCTGTATATTTTTTAAGGAATCTATCTTTGATCCCTTCTTCAATTGCAGGTTTGCTTACAGTACCAAGTGCACCAAAAAGTGCTCCAAGCATTGCCATATTTGTTGCAAGCTCAGTTCCTGCTTTGTCAATTGCGAATTGTGTAAAGTCTTTAGTAAGTACTTTTACATTTAAATCATCTAATGTTTTTTTATCTGTATCAGTTAAAAGATCTCTATCACTGTTGATGATAACAAGACCGTTTTCTTTAATACCAGCATAAAAAGGCATTGTATATGATTTACCCATAGTAATAACCTGTGGGTGAAAAATCATAACGATATCAGGATAAATTACTTCCCCTCTATCATAAATTGGCACTGTACCAATTCTTGTATAACTCTCAGATGGTGCCATACGCTTTTCAGCACCAAAGAATGGGTTTGAAACTGCGTAGTAACCAACTGTATCTGCAGCTGTAGCAGCAATGTGTGCTGCTGTAACTGCACCTTGACCACCAAGGCCCGGCATTCTAATTTTGATTGAATCTTTTGCCATTATAAACGTCCCTCTTCTTTACATTTTTTCAAGAATGCTTCTGCTTCTGGTGAAACATGCTTATAAGCTGCGAATCTACCTTTATCTTGATCTTTCATTTCACCAAGACCTTCATTTGCACTTAAACCGATTTCTAGAATACATGGCGTGTAAATGTTAAGGTAAGTCGGTCCGATCTCTCTTGCAACTAAAATTGCTTCTCTTACTGCTTTAGCAACTGCTTTTGGTGCAGAAGCCGTCATGTTCACAGAATAATGACAGCCAGAAGTAGTAGCAAGTTCCCACATTGGAACTTTATCAAATTTCTTTCCAGTAGGAGCCATTTTAAATACTTGACCTTTAGCAGTCATACCTGATTCTTGTCCACCAGTATTTGCATATACTTCATTATCAAAACAGATTGTAGTGATATTTTCTTGTCTAAAGAAAGACTGTAATGTATAGTCAAGACCGATATCAACAGTTGCACCGTCACCCGCAAGAACAACAACATCTTTTTCTACTTCTGGAAATCTCCAGTCAAGAACACGTTTGATACCTGATGCAACAGCATTTTGGTTACCAAAAAGTGAGTGTACAGTATGTAATGCAATGTGTGGGAACATTAAAGATGTACAACCAGTTGAGTTAACAATAACAGTATCCTCAGGTTTAGGCAATGCAGATAGTACATATCTTAATGCAGCAGCCTCTGGACAACCAGCACATAGTGAGTGCTCTTCAAGTAACTCTTTTGTTTCTGGAAGTTCTTTAATTCCACGTGGTTTTTGCATCTTTTCAGACCAAGTAGCTTTTTCCTCAAGATCAATGATTTCTTGAGGCATAATTTCACGAAATTCCGGATTTATTTTATAAATATCTAAGCCCATCTTATGCTCCTTTTCCCGGGTTTACTTTTTCCATAACTTCTTGGATAATTGCTTCAGCTGGTAAACTCATACCACCACCAACTCTTGGACCGCCAACGATCTCAGTGTCACATTTTCCATATAGTTTGGATCTAACTTCATTTGCCAACCAGCCAACAACATTAAACTCAGGTACAAAAGCGTGTTTTACACCTTTAAGTGCTGCAAGAAGTTCTTGTTCTGGGAATGGTCTAATAGTTCTTAGTTTAATAACTTTAGACTTGATTCCAAGTTTAGTTAATTCTCTTTGTGCTTCTTTCGCTTGGTTAGAAGCAGTACCACACGCTACGAATGCAACTTCTGCATCTTCATCACCCGTAATATGTACAAGGCCTTTTAGGTAATGCTCAGCATATGGACGTGAACGCTCAATCGCTGATCTTATTTCCCACTGCCATGAAGCATGAGTTGCATAAGAGATATAGTTAGACTTCATTACGAATGGATCTCTTAAGAAACGTCCCGGAGGCATCTCTGAATCAATCGGAGGTAATGGCGCTTTGTACGGATCGTACGGATGTAACGCTATGTCATCATCAGGAAGCATAACTGCTTCACGAGTATGAGATACAAAGAATCCGTCAACAACAGTTACAATTGGAACGTGTACGTCTGGTTTTTCAGCAACAGTAAATGCAGCAATTGTCATGTCAAATAATTCTTGAACATTCTCTGCATACCAGATTTGCATACCAGTCTCAAGAAGGTACTGAACTTCTAAGTTATCCGGTTGAATAGTAAGTGGAGAGTTAATACCACGTGCCATTAGACAAAGTTGCATTGGAGCACGAGTACCTGACCACATTGCAAAGTTTTCCATAGCTCTTAGTGTACCAGGACCCGATGTAGTTGTTACTGTTCTAGCACCAGCCATTGAACAACCTGCAACCTCAGACATTACACCAAATTCATTTTCCCCTCTAAAGTAAACACCTACATAACCTTCTGCCCATAATTCACCGATTAGGTGAGCTGCTTCTGATTGTGGTGTAATAGGGTAAGATACAGATGCATCAACTGTACATCTTTTTACCGCTTCTTTCATTACCTCAGAACCAGTCATAAAGTGCTTAGTTCTAGGAGCTTCAAACAACAGGTAGTCTGTAGAAACTAGTTTTTGTCCAGACCAGTTGTGTGTGTTTGTCATATCACTTCGTTTACTCATTATTATACTCCCAACTCTGATTTAACTTCTTTAGCAATTTTGATGAACTTTTCAAGATCAGATGCATGTTGGTCTCTTATAGTCGCCATTGCATCTTCATGCCCTGATAAAGAACACATTGCTATAGTGTAACAGTCTGTTTCTGCTCTAACTATCTTTAATGCGACATTTGCATAGTGACAGTGAACACCGATAAAAATTGCTGCTTTGATATTGTTATGCCAAATCGTCAAGTTTGGATGATTTGGGTTAATTTCAACTTCTGCATCAATTTTTGGATATTTAGGTCTATAGTCATACATTGGAATCATTTTAGCATTAAGAACTTCAGCCATCTCTTTAATAAGCTGAGCTTTTCTTTTTGCTTCATCGCTCCATGCGTAAAGTACTTGTGGACCGGGGAAAATTGTTGCATTCTCGTTTGTCAACATTTGTTTAGCGATTTCTCTCATCGCCTTTTCTTCATCTACCACATCTTCTAATAAAAGTGCTTTTCCTTCTGGTGGTGTAATTACACCTTCATACGTAGCCGCCGGATATGGTGAATAATACGCAGGACCTTGGTTTGCCATAAGTTCTCCTCTGATTTTTAATTTATACTGTTTCTTGATTTAAATCTAAAACTTAGACTTATACTGCTTCGACGTTAGGCATTTCCATCGTGATACAATCACGATTTAGCATATCTGTACATACGTATACGCATAATGCACAACCTTTACATCTA
>JANTGV010000133.1 GCA_024762745.1 Sulfurimonas sp.
CATAGCAGCATAATATCCAAGTAAAATACCAGTTACCCATAGCAATCTTTTCTGCCAAGAAAAATTTACATAGAGTATAGTTGTAAAAAAGGTTGCAATGCCAATACGCCCCAAAAGATACCGTACATAAAGGAGTTTTATCATTTAACTCGAAGAATATAAATATAGTTTTTGATGAAATGTTGAAGTCAAACTATGGCTGGGGAGGCATGTATGGACAGAGAGACTGTTCATCAACACTTAGGGATGCATTTATACCATTTGGAATCTGGCTACCAAGAAACTCTTTGCAACAGAGTAAGCTTGGTGATGTGATATCTTTGGAAGGACTTAGCGATGAGGCAAAAATAGCTACTATTAAAGAGAAAGCTACTGCATTTAAAACCCTACTTTACAAACAAGGACATATTGTACTCTATGTAGGGACCTATAAGGGTAAGGTTGTTGTTTTTCAAAATACGTGGGGAATTAAAACAGACAAAGATGGGATAGAGGGTAGATTTATCGTTGGAAAAACACTCTTTAGTACTCTGCAAATAGGAGAGGATTTAAAAGAGTATGATGAAGATGCAGGTCTTTTGAGAAATTTAAAGAGTATGAATACGTTTCATTAAACTTTCATATCTAAAAGTGTCCCCATCATCTCATCTCTTGTTTTGATAGCTGATACATTCACAGCTACAGCATCTTGAGCAATGATTTGATCTGGAAGTTCTTTTGCTAAGTCAGTTTGGCTTTTTGTAGAGCCGTTGTCATCAGCTAGTCTTGTATTAGCACTTACTGAAGTTGATTCATTTGACATCCTAGTATCACTAGGCACAAAACCATCTGTATTTACATTTGCAACGTTATTCGCGTTCGTATTCAACATAGTTTGATGAGCTTGTATAGATGAAACATTATTTGAAATATTCATTTTGGGCTCCTTACTTGTTTAGTCAGTATACTATTAATGATATAAAAGTAAGTTTAGAATATTTTATTAAAAAAGTTCAAGTAAATCAAAAAGATTTACTTGAAGACAATTAGTGAAGGTCTGCGTTTAATTTTATCTCTCTTGTAGAACGAGAAGCTGTAATCTCACCAGTCATAGAATTTTGTCTGTAGTGAATTCCATATAAACCAGCAAGCTGTTTTCCTTTGAAGATTTCACCTTCCATTTTCATGTTTGTGTTTACATCCATAATCTTTTTTAACTCTTCTGGGTGAATTCCAATCTTAGTTCCTTCTAAAATTGCGATACCAGCATCAATAATACATCCATCACCTAATGGGATACCACAAGTAGAGTTTGCACCTAGAAGACAGTTTTTACCAATAGAAATAGGGTTCCCATCAGTTCCGCTCAGTACACCAAGAATAGAAGCACCACCACCAACATCTGAACCATCACCAACGATAGCAGACGATGAGATACGACCCTCAACCATAACCGGACCAGTTGTTCCCGCATTGAAGTTAATGTATGAAGCACCTGGCATTACTGTTGTTCCAGCAGCAAGTTGTGCACCAAATCTAACTTTTGAAGTATCTAGTATACGAGTATTGTCAGCAGGAATAATATGTTGTAAAAATCTTGGAAATTTATCTACAAAATCAATATGAGGATACTCATTTGCAAGTTTAAGTTCAATCTCAAACTCTCTTAAATAGTCGAGTTCTATAGGTTGTCCTGCAGACCAAGCTACATTTGGAAGTGCACCAAACGCACCATTTAAGTTTATATCTCTAAGAGGAACTTTTGCTTGTGAAATAGCATACAGTTTTAAGTAAGAAGCCTCAACACTCTCTAGTGCCGCATCATCAAAAATAAAAGTTACTTTGAACTCACCCTCTAAAGAACCGCTATTTACGATTTGTGCATATAAAGCAGAAACAACCTGAATGTTTTTATGAGCATCACCGTGTGCTTCATCAGAGTAGGGTGTAAACGCAGCTAAACAGCTTTTTAAAAACTCTAAGTTAATATTACAAACAACTTCACTTTGAGTAAAGTCTATTTCTATACCTTGTTCTGCTAGTGCTTTGATGAAAATTGCAGCACTTCCAAAATTCTCATCCCAGTTGATTAGTGGATATGTGGCTTGAAGAGATTTTTCAACATTCAGTTGACCTAAATCTACTCTACATATACCAAATGCTAAAGGGTCTCTATATCCTGTAGTTGTTGATTTTATATTTTCTATCAGTGCTTTAAAAGCATCTGTTGTTTGGATGATTTCCATTGAATTCTCACTTAGTTAATTTATGAACGCAATTATACTTAAAGTGATTGATATAGAGATTAATGGAAAAACTTACCTTGATTTGAGTTGTCAAGTGGTTTTCTTTTCTCTTTTGCGAGCCACTCTTGAAGAAGGGCTTCAACAACTTTACTAAGACTCATTTTATATCTGTCACGAGAGTATTTCATCGACTCATTCCATGTTGACCGATCTATAATTAAACTTCTGGTTACTTCATCTTTTGGTTTCAAACTCTATCCCCTATATTATGAAGCATCAAGAAGTTGCATAAAACTTCTGTAACTATCAACAATTTTTTGATTTTTTGCACTTAACATATAAAACTCAATAGCTTTTTTACCAAGTCTTGGTATCTCATTTTTGACTGCCCAACTACTTACTGTTCCCTCTGGAACTTCAAGTATTTCAGCAAGCTGTTTTTGGGTAATATTTAACTCTTGACATATCTCTTTAACAACATTTGTTTTTTTACTTTTTTTAGCAGGTTTAAGCTTTTTCATTTTTGAAGGCTGCTCTTTTTTGGAGCTCTGTTGGGAGTTTCTCTCAATCCATGCTAAAATATCAACAGCACTTAAAACCCAATCTCTAGAGTTTAGAGTTTTAATTATTTCATTTCTGAATTTTTCTACATTTTCTGTGGCTGTCTCTTTGTTACTTAATTGATAGAGCATGGAAAATGAGAGCTGAGTAGACCCATCATTATCATTTCCCCAGTCAAATCCATTGTTGGATTTTTGAAATATATCATACCTTGTTGGAAGCTCAAGCTCACCGTAGGTTACGTACTTACTGCCTAAAAGTGTTCGATGTCCTTTAAAGACATGTTTGTTCATATTTATGGCCATGTTATTACTCTCATATTTTAAATGTGTAATGATGTTCAGGGTCTCGTTTTAACTTAATAGAGCTCTTGTATAGATAGTATCTATAAACAACATATATAACACTAATAAGCAATAAAAGTACCAATAACCAAATCAACATGATAGATTTCCTTGACTTATGATATATTTATATCGACAAAAGCTATTGTTTACTTAACTATATGCTATGTTTTTATGCTCCAGTTCTTTGCAGAAAAGTTTAAAGTAGTGCTCCACTTTGGATTTTTCATACCCACTTAGTGAGAGTTCAACAGATGCTTTTTTATCTTTAAAAATTGGTAATGATGATAGTTCTATATCATCTGGAAGAGTTTTCATTAAACTAATGAGTGTATTTTCACTTGTTTTTGCGAGTAGGGTATATCTAAATTTTTCTTTTGATGAAGGAAAAAAGTTTTTTATGACATCTTCTAACATAGGATGGGCCATTTGGGGAAATCCAGGTACAAAGAAAAACCTTCCTTCCAAAGAGTAGCCTGACATGTTGTTAACCGGATTCTTGAGTAGGTCCGCGTTTACAGGAAGATCTGACATATGTATTCTATGAGGATAAGCTTCTTCTTTAAATTTTTCTATAATATCTCGTTCAAACTGTTTATGTCGCATGAGAGGTTTTGCAGTAAATACTTCGGCTGATATTTCGCGTGTAAGATCATCAGGAGTGGATCCAATGCCTCCAAATGAGAAGAGTACGGAGTTTTTATCGCTTTTAATAAGCTCAAAACTTTTTTTTATCAGTTCTACATCATCTTTTACAATAAAGGAGGCAAAGAGTTCATGCCCATACTTGGCAAGTTCATCTCTTAGAAATATGAAATGTTTATCTTCTCTTCTTGCGTTTAGTATTTCAGTTCCGATAATAAGTGCATAAAAATTCATGCCCAAATTATAGTATAATTCGAAAAATATAACTATATAAAGGCAAAAAATGTCAGAAGCGCAAAAACTAGAAGAGTTACTTACAAAAAGTGTAATTCCTGATTTAGATGAGAGATTAGATGAGATATTTGAAGAGATAGCAGGGAGCAAGGAAGCTACAGAAGATGCTAAAGATGAGATAGAAGAGCTTCGTGAATTTAAAGCTGACCTGCAAGATGTATTAGATGATATTCAGAGTGGTGATATTGATGAGGATGAGTGTAAAGAGCTTATTGATGATATTGTAGAAGCTCAAAAAGGCAGTGAAGAAGATTTTGGTTTTTTTGAAGAATAGCACTCTTTTTTAATTTCATTTATATATAATTTCAATAATAAAAAATTTAGGATAGAACATGAGAATAATTCTTTTAGGAGCACCTGGTGCAGGAAAAGGTACACAGGCCCAATTTTTAACAAAAAAATATGACATTCCTCAAATCTCTACGGGAGATATGTTAAGAGCAGCAATTAAGGC
>JANTGV010000134.1 GCA_024762745.1 Sulfurimonas sp.
GCAATACTCTCTTTTAAGATACCTATGGTCTCATCTTTTGAATTTAGGAGCTCTTTTAGATCAATCAAATTGGGGGGATTCGTCTCTTCTTTCTCAACAGAGTAAGCAACTCCTAGACTCTTTTTTAGAGTTAATGATTCATCTAAGACAATATAGATTTTTCCCTCTATCGTTTTAGACAAGAGAAGACCTTTTTTTATCTTTGCATAGACAGCTTGTCGAGAGATCCCTTTTTCTTTCGCATAATCACTAGGTTTTACCAGTTTACTCATTAAGATACCCCTTCCCAAAACTTCATTTAAGGTCTAATAATACCATATTATAGTATGTAAGTAAATATCTCATAGGAAATAACAATGAATTGATATTGTTTTGATGGTGGAGCGTAGAGAGACTGAACGAAAGGAGTTTCGTTCAGTCATATAAAGTTTAAAATAGAAGTGTTACAGTCTTGCCTCTTCACGTCTTTGAAGAAGATCCCACTTCGCATCAACATCTTTTTGAACTTCGTCAATGATATGTCGGTATTGTGGTTTAAACAAGTGCTTATATCGCCCTTGAGCAGCCATATACTCTTCTACAGAGATAATATTTTTTGGTCGGTAAAGAATATTCAACTCATGAGAGTCAATAATCTCATAAATTGGGAACATAAGTGAATCTGTTGACAAATCTGTTAAACCAATGGTATCTTTTGGATCAAATTTCCACTCAGTACAACATGGAGAAACCGTATTAATAAAACATGGTCCTTCTGTCTCTAATGCTTTTTGGAAACCTTTAGCCATTGACTTCCATTTGTTTGGAGCCAACTGTGCCACATAAGGAGCACCATGAGCAGCCATAATAGAGACAATATCTTTTTTCTTCTCTTTTTTACCATAAGAGTGTGTCCCTGCAACTGAAGTTGAAGTGGTCGCACCCACTGGTGTAGCTGAAGAACGTTGTCCACCTGTGTTGGCATAGTTTTCATTATCTAAACAGATGTAGGTAAAGTCATGACCTCTCTCCATCGCTCCACTTAACCACTGGAAACCAATATCAAAAGTAGAACCGTCACCACCAAAGGCTACAAACTTAACGGGGGCATCATTATCTGGTAATACTCCCTTTCTCTTTCGTGCTTTGTGCATTGCTTCAGCACCTGTAACCGCTGTTGCTGCATTTTCAAATCCAATGTGAATCCATGAGGTATCCCATGATGTAAATGGATATACAGCTGTTGATACCTCAAGACAACCTGTATTGGCAGCAATAACCAAGTTATCATCGGTACAGTTCATAAGCTCTCTAACAATCATAGAGTGCGCACAACCAGGACAGAGAGTGTGTGCACCCTCAAATCTATCGTTATTTGTAGAAAACTCTTTTAAGTTTTTAATTGAAGTAATTGCCATTCTTAGCTCCTATCTGTTTGAAAAAATCCAAGTTTTGGACCTCTAAGTCCTGAAAACTGTTGGATATCTGTTGTTATGTATCCAGCATCAGCGTGTGCTTGTTGCTCTTCATAAATTCTTTTTGCCTCTTCAATTGAGAAGTCACGACCACCAAGACCATAAATAAAGTTTGTTACCAACGGTCTATTTTTAGATGTATACATTGCTGCAGATACCTCATTGTAGAATGCACCCATTGCTCCACCTGGAGATGAACGGTCTGTCACAGCAATTGATTTGGTATTTTTCAACGCTTCTCTTACTTCATCATAAGGGAAAGGTCTAAAACATCTAATGGCAACAACACCTGCTTTAATACCCTCTTTTTCTCTTAACTCTTTAGCTGCAACTCTAGCTGTCTCCACTGTTGTACCAAGTCCAACAATAGCAACATCAGCATCTTCCATATCATAAGTTTCAACTCTACTGTATTTTCTACCTGAAACTTTTTCAAACTCAGCAAATACTTCATCAATAACTGTACGAGAGTCCATTAATGCTTTATGTTGTTTTGCTTTATGTTCAAAGTGCCAATCTTCTTCTGTCTGTGCACCATAAGTTACAGGCTTAGAGAAGTCTAACATATCATCTACTGGTTTAAAATCACCTACAAAGTTGTAAGCATCTTCATCAGTTAAAGGGTAAACATTTTGTGCCGTATGTGAGGTAATAAATCCATCTTGGTGAACCATAACTGGAAGTCTTACAGCGTGGTTTTCACCCACTTTAAAGGCACACAGTGCAAGGTCATACGCCTCTTGAGCATTAAATGCACCAAACTGAATCCAACCAGAATCCCGTCCAAGATACATATCGGCATGGTCACCACGTACATTCAGTGGAGAAGCCAATGCTCTGTTTACAACATTAAGTACAATTGGAAGTCTCATACCCGATGCTTGGTAAAGAACCTCTACCATCAAGGCAAAACCTTGTGATGATGTTGCTGTTGAAACACGTCCACCAGCAGCTGAAGCACCGACACACCCTGACATTGCAGCATGTTCAGACTCAACCATAACGAACTCACCGTCAATGTAGCCATTTCCAACATAGGCACCATAGTTCTCAACAATTGGTGTTGAAGGAGTAATAGGATACGCAGCAACAACATCCACTCGTGCTTGTCTTAAAGCCTGAGAGGCAGCGTAGTTACCATCCCATACTTCTCTTTCATTTAAATCGAATTTTTCTGCCATAACAACCCCTTACTTCTTTTCTTTTTTCTTTTTCTCTGGCCATGCAGCCAATGACTCTTCTAAATCAGCATGTTCATTAAACATAAGAAGTGATTTTGGATTGGTAGGACATACCTCCACACACACTTCACACCCTTTACAGTGGTCATAGTCAATTCCTAACATCTGCTTATCTCTTGATAAGATAGATGAATCTGGACACCATACCCAACAGTTTTGACAATCAATACAGATATCTCTGTTAAATACTGGTTTTTGTACTCTCCACGATGCAACCGTTGCTGTATATGAGTTATAATGAGAGTAGTTTCTCTCTTCAGCTTTGAGATTTGCAATACCTGTAGCATCACCTTCAAATGAAGGAAGAATACTCCCCTGTGTTACCTCATCCCAACCTAGTAAATCAAAACCAGCTTCAAGTTGACTTTGACCTCTGTTATCGTTTGCTAATAGTTTTAAATCTTGCATACTTACCCCTCTCTACTTAACTTCGTTATATGCTCTGGTAATTGCAGCCATATTTCCGTCAATAATTTTTTGAGGGAATTTCGCCAATACTCTTTGCATATTTTCTAAGAAATAATCCAATTCAAACATACCTGAAACCTTAACAAAGGCACCAAGCATTGGTGAGTTTGGAATTGATCGTCCAATCGTATCTAAAGAGATCTGAACACAATCAACTACAAATACTCTATCTTCTTTACCTTGAAGTGCAGGAATTCCAGCAATAAGCTCTTCCTTACTAAGGTGTGTCGTAATAATGTATTTTGTTGACTCTTTTTCATTCACCTCAATATTATCAGTAAATGCCAATGCAGGGTCAATAACCAAAACATAATCAGGGTTCATAAATTTTGCGTGATTAAAAATTTGCTCATCAGAAATTCTGTTATAAGCTCTCAATGCAGCCCCTCTTTTCGCAGAACCATAAAGTGCAAAAGCCTGAACCTCTTTTCCTGTAGTTGCTACAACGTCACCTAAACCTTTAGCACCCGATACGGCACCCTGTCCAGCACGGCTGTGCCATCTTATTTCTGTCATGACTTCTCCTATATTTTATCTATTATGAGGTATTGTAATCTCACCTCTCTTAAAAGGTCTTCATAGTCACCAAAAAAAATTACAATATTGAATGAATGTATACATTCTATCCACTATTTATAATTTCTATCACTTTTTTTAATATGCTCTATGGCTTCAACGATACTATTACAGAGTATTGAAGCACACTTTTGTAACATTGAATGTGTGGCGTAGCCAGAGGTAACAGCAATAGATAGTATCTCTGCATTTTTTGCTGAGTTTATATCCATACAAGTATCACCAATCATCCATGTCCTATTTCTATCATGTTCTAACTTTACTAAAGCTTTTAAAATTGGTTCAGCATGAGGTTTTGGAAATTTTACATCCTCTCTACCGATTAAAATTTCAAAATGATACATCAAACCCAAATGTTCTAAAAGCTCTCTGGAGTATTGCCCTGTTTTGGTTGTCACCACCCCTAATGTTGCAAAACGACTCGCCTCTTCCACTGCCTCTTTGGCTCCCTCTATCAAGACAGTTTTCTTACAATGAATGGTTCGATAATGCATCTTATACGCCATCACATGTTCATCGACTCTCTCTTCTTCTACACCTAAGGTTCGAAACATATTCTCTAAGGTATGTCCTATCTCATTTTTTATCGCTTCATCCGAAGGAATATCTTCATCAAATGTTTCAAAAGCGACTCTAAAGCTTTCAAGTATCGCCTCTGTTGAATCAATAATCGTGCCATCTAAGTCAAATAGTATGGTTGGTTTCATTTTTCTCTTTCTAAAGTATTTTAAAATTCATTTTAT
>JANTGV010000135.1 GCA_024762745.1 Sulfurimonas sp.
AAAGTTTTCAAAGCAGAGTAAGAAGCATCATAAAAAGATGAAAAAAGAACTAGAGCAAATACTCAGAAAATCAAAGCTGTTTTCTAAAATTTACAAGAGTGACTCCAATTTTATTCTTACAAAAAGCAAAGATGCCAAAAAGATTTTCAGACACCTTTATAAAAATAAAATTCTACTAAGAACATGTGGCAGTTTTGACTTTTTAGATGATAACTATCTGCGTTTCGCAGTTAAAGACACCTGCTCACATAAAACACTAAAAAAGGCTTTTAATGAACTCACTTAGCATATTTGGAACAAGCTCAGACGCTGGAAAGTCAACTCTATCCTTTGCTATAACCTATCTGCTTCACCAACGTAGTATAAAAGTCGCACCATTTAAAGCACAAAATGTCTCAAACAACTCTCAAGTTACTGATGACGGTGGTGAGATTGCTATACCTCAGTATTTTGCTGCAGAAGCTATCGGACTTAAAACAACTCCAAATATGAACCCTGTACTTTTAAAGTCAGGTGGCAAGTCAAAAGCTCATATGATTATCAATGGTAAAAGTGTAGCGAATAAAGATGTCTGGTCTTATTATAGGGATATCGACTTACTTAAACCAGTAGTAAAAAAGGCTTTTAAGAGACTCCAAAAAGAGTATGAATGCATCGTTTCTGAGGGAGCGGGGAGTCCAGTTGAACTTAACTTGATGGATAAAGACCTCTCAAATATCTATATAGCAGATGAATTCAATACGAAAATCATTTTAGTTGCCGACATTCAAAGAGGTGGTGTTTTTGCTTCTATTTATGGTGTTTACAAACTCCTTCCTAAGAAACTTCGTAAAAATATTATTGGTGTAATTGTGAACAAGTTTCAAGGGGATATGAGCCTTTTTGATGAGGGAGTGACTATCATCGAGAAGAAGTTTAAAATCCCTGTTCTTGGAGTTGTCCCCTTTAAACCCTTTAACCTCGGCTTTGAAGATAGTGAGTCGATAATGAACTATGTTCAAGATACCTCAAACGCAATCATAAAAGTCGGTGTTATAAAACTCCCTCACATCAGTAACTTCACAGATTTTGAACCACTTGTAACAGACAGCGAGATAGAGCTCTCATTTATCTCAAACGCGAGTGATACTTACGCTTGTGATTTGGTCATTCTTCCAGGCAGTAAAAGAGTTATAGATGATTTAGAGTGGCTTCGCAAAAGAGGTTTTGAAGCAGTGTTAAAAGATGAGCAGAAGTATATAGTAGCCATCTGTGGTGGTTATGAGATGATGTATGAGAGACTACTTGATCTAAAAAGTATTGAGTCAGATAAGAGTGTAGTTCAAGGCTTTGGAAGATTCAAGGGTGATGTGATTTTTAAAAAGAAAAAAATTGTTCAAAAAGGCTCTTACAATCTCTCAGGCATCATGGTAGAGGGTTACGAAATCCACAACGGAACTACTAAAAAAAGATACAAAGAGAGAGGAAACCTTTATGGAACTTTTGTTCATGGGCTTTTTAATTCCGATGCCTTTAGATACAAACTCTTTTCTCAAATCAACAATAGTTACCTTGGTTATAATTTTAAAAGATTCAAAGATAAATCTATAAATGAATTTGCAGAACATATAGATAGTCATATCGATATACAAAAGATAATTGGAAGGCTAAATGAGTAATATTTTAATCACTATTTTCGCATATCTTATAGACAGACGCTTTGGTGAGTTTTCATTTAAACTCCACCCTATTGCACTAATGGGTGAATGGATAGAATTTTTTGAAGAGAAATTTTACAAAGACTCTATTGTGAGAGGTCTTCTACTTGTTCTTTTTATACTTTTAGTTGTAGGAATACTTTCAATCGCTGTAGAACTCTATCTGAGGATGCTTCCTTCGTTTATATATATTCTTCTCTCATCAATTATAGCCTCCATCTTTATAGCTCATAAAATGCTACACGACTCTGTAAAAGATATTTTGTTTTGTGAGGATAAGAAAACTGCTATCTCTATGTTAGTGAGTCGTGATACACAAGAGATGAGTGAAAGCGATATCTACAAAGCGGCTATTGAGACCTATGCTGAAAATCTTAGCGATGGAGTCATTGCTCCTCTTTTTTACCTTCTACTTTTTGGACTTCCGGGAATCATACTCTATAAAGCGGTAAACACTATGGACTCTATGGTAGGCTATAGAAATAAGAAGTATGAGAACTACGGAAAGGTAGCGGCTCTCTTAGATGATGCCCTAAACTACATTCCATCACGTTTAACTGCCGTTATAATCATGTTAGCAGGCAAACAAAAAAATCTATTTGCTTTTTATGAAGATGGGAAAAAACATGACTCTCCAAACGCAGGGCACCCCATAACAGCTATGGCACTAGCTCTTGATGTCAAGCTTGGTGGTGACACTTACTACTTTGGTAAGCTTAAACAGAAACCTTTTTTCGGCAATGGTAGAGAAGAGATTACAATCAAAGATGTTGAAAATGCTCTAGATTTAGTTAAAATTTCAAGACAGGATAATCATGAAAACATATAATATTTTTACAAATGAAATAGATTCACTTCCAAAAGGCAAGGCTGACTTCTTACTTGCAGCTTCAGTAACAAAAACTTGTGAGACAGAGGGCATAACCCAAGCAGGAATCCCTGGTAAAATTCCCTATACACCAACCCTTGATGCAGAGTTTGTTACTACACAAAAACTCTTCTCTATGCCCGAGATTGCTGAGACACCAAGCGGAGTTCCTACTCCTGCTCTTATCACTCGTGCAGTAGAGAACCTAAACCCTTTTAGCACTATAGAGATTTTAGACTTGGGGCTTGAGATAAAACCTGAGCAAACGCAACTCCATAACTTTGATATAACACCATCAGAATCAATCGCAAAAGGTGCACAGATAAACGCAAAAGAGATTTTTCAAAAGGGTATGCAGTTTGGAAGTGAGTACGAACTCAAAGGCTCTTATCTTATACTTGGCGAATCAACTCCAAGTGGGACAACAACTGCAATGGCTTCGGCTTTAGCTCTTGGATTTAAATGCGAAAATGACTTCTCATCTAGCTTTTTAAAGGTACCCGCGAGTGTTAAAAGTGAAACTCTAAACGCAGCCCTCTCGCTGATAGATGATGGTATGAGTAACTTTGAAAAGCTCTCAATTGTAAGTGACAATATGCTCATATTCTGTGCCGGATTTTTGCTAGAAGCTTCAAGAAGATTTCATGTAGTTTTAGCCGGTGGAACACAGATGGCAGCCTGTCTCCTCATAGCCGATGCACTTAGAGAGGATGTTTTAATGCGCGCTAAACATGACAACATCACACTCGCTACAACGCAGTGGGTGGTTGATGACAAAAACTCTGACATAGCCCACCTTCTCTCACTTCTAAGCTACACACCAAATGCTTTCTACACCACTTTTAGTTTTGAAAACGCAGAGATACCTGTACTCAAAAAGTACGATGAGGGTGAGGCAAAAGAGGGAGTTGGTGCTGGTGCATCTTTAGCTTACGCGGCTGTAAACGGACTCTCAAATGAAGAGATACTCAGTGAGATAGAACTGATTATGTACACGATGTAGGCAAAATGAAAACTCTTTTTATAGGTGGAATCAAAAGTGGAAAAAGTTTTTTAGCGGAACAATATGCCCTTAAAAGCGCAAAGAGAAAACCCATCTATCTCGCTACAACAGAGTTTATAGATACTGAGATGAGTGAGCGGATCGAAGCACATAAAACGCAGCGTCAAGATAAGTTTAGTACACTTGAAGAGCCGCTTCGTATCTCTAAACCCATTTCAGAGAGTAGTGATTTGGTGCTTGTAGAGTGTCTCAGTATGTGGATTAACAATATGCTCTATCACCAAAAGAACTTCTCCCACATCAAAGAGGAGATAGAAAGTATTATGAAGCTGGATAAAAATGTTGTTTTTGTTTTAAATGATGTCGGTTCTGGAATTATCCCCGATAATAAATTAGCAAGGGAGTATGTAGATATAAGCGGAAAAATATCTCAAATTGTAGCCCGTGACTGTGATGAAGTCTTTCATGTCATAGCCGGAATCGGAACAAAGATAAAATGAAAACATTCAAAGCATTCGCACTTGCCTTTAATATGCTCACTATTATTCCTTTTTTTAAAGTGCACGATTTCTTTAAAGGGATTAACGGTTTATCGGCTACGTTTTATCCTCTGGTTGGTTTTATCTTAGGGCTTATACTTTGGGCTGCTCACTCTCTTCTAGAGGGTTTTCTTCCCTCTGCTCATCTCGCAGTTATCATCTTTGCTCTGTGGGTTCTGCTCACAGGAGCGCTGCACCTTGATGGATTCAGCGATACTGTTGATGGGCTCTTTGTAAATAAAGAAAAATCTTTAGAGATTATGAAGGATTCTCATGTCGGTGGGATGGGGATGGTGTTTACCCTTGTTTTTTTGATTCTAAAAGTATCCTCTCTCATCTATCTAGATGC
>JANTGV010000136.1 GCA_024762745.1 Sulfurimonas sp.
AAGGTGCGAAAAAAAGGGTTTTGCTTGTTGAAAAAGGTAGTTCAATTGGTTCTCATATACTTTCAGGTGCGGTTATTCGTCCCGCAGTATTTAAAGAACTTTTAAATACTGGAGAGTATGACGGTATTCCTTTTGACTCAGAAGTTGGTCAGGATGAAGTTGTTAAGTTAAATGAAAATGGTGGAAAGTTTGTTCTGCCATTTCATCCTCCATATATGGGAAACAGTGGGAACTATGTTGCCTCGCTTACACAAATATGTAAATATTTAGCTACTTTAGCAGAGGAGAGAGGCGTAGAAATATATACTGGTTTTGCTGTAGATTCAGTGATATACAACAGTGACAATCAAGTTATTGGTGTAAAAACAAAAGATACAGGTATTGATCACAATGGAGTTCAACAAAAGAACTTTCAAGAAGGAAGCACTATTGAAGCAGGAATTACAATATTTGCTGAAGGCACAAGAGGCTCAGCTGTAAAACCTGTCATAGAGAAGCTAAATCTAGACGGTGGTAAAAATCCTCAGATATATTCTCTAGGTGTAAAAGAGATTTGGAAAGTCCCAGAAGGCAACATTGAGGCCGGTACAGTTAAACATACTTTTGGCTATCCATTAAGGGATAAAGAGGAGTTTGGTGGTGGTTTTATCTACGGTCTAACTGACAACAGAGTTGCTGTTGGGCTTGTAGTTGGTCTAGACTATAAAGATCCATCTTTCGATGTTCATGCTGCAATGCAAGTTTGGAAAACACATCCATATGTGTCTAAAATTCTTGAAGGTGGTACAGTAATAGAAGCTGGAGCAAAAACACTTCCTGAGGGTGGCTGGCACTCTGTACCGAAATACTATTCTGACAATATGATGATAGTTGGTGATAGCGCAGGCTTCTTAAGTACTCCAAGGCTTAAAGGTATCCATTTAGCTGTAAGATCTGGTATCTGTGCAGCAACAGCAGCAGCAGAAGCCTTGATAAATGAAGATACAAGCAAAAATTCACTTTCAAAATATGAAGAACTTGTAAACAAGAGCTCTATATATAGAGAGTTATATCCGGTGAGAAACATGAGAGCAGTTATGCAAGATGGAATGATTCTTGGTGGTCTCAAAATGGGTATTCAGTTAGTTACCGGTGGTGCCTGTTCAATGGTTCCAAAAGTTAAAGACGATTATAGTGAAACTCAAAAAACACGTGAGTATTCAGGCCAACCTTTTGCTCAAAGATTTGCTGAGAAGCTAGAGTATGATAAAAAACTCACATTTGACAAAGTAACTACTGTCTACTACTCAAAAGCTATGCACGATGAAGTGCAACCATGTCATTTAGTAGTAAATAATAAAGAGCAGTTTCAAGCTTCAAATATTGAAGAGTATGGTCTTTCATGTGCAGCCTTCTGTCCTGCTGAAGTTTATGAACTTCATATTGATAAAAAAAGTGGTGAAAAATCATTAAGACTGCATGCTGAAAACTGCGTTCACTGTAAAACATGTGATATAAAATCACCAAACAGTGGTATAACCTGGACAACACCTTATGGTGGTGATGGGCCAGACTACAATATGATGTAATAAAGTAAGGAGAATAGAATATGGCTTTGACAATAATTAGTTTAATGAAACAAGTTCCCTTACCAACAGAGATGAGAATGGGTGATGATGGTCTCATGGATAGAACAAAAGCGAGATCTATGATTAATGTAGATTGTGGATATGCTCTTGAAGCTGGTATTCAGATGAAAATGGACAATCCAGAAGCAAAACTTATTGTCTGTTCCATGGGTCCACCATCTTTTGAAGTATCTCTTAAAAAAGCTATATCTATGGGATATGATGAAGCTTATCTTTTAAGTGATAGAAAACTTGGCGGTTCAGACACTTATGCAACTGGCTTGGCAATTTCTACGATGTTGAAGCATTTAGGTTTCGGAAAAGGTTTAAACGAGGACTTCATAGTGGTAGCTGGCCGTCAGACAAGTGATGGAGATACAGCTCATGTACCATCTCAAGTTGCAGAGAGCCTAAATATTCCTCAGGCAACCTTTATAGAAACAGCACAACTACAAGATGGTTTTGTTACAGCTAGAAGAATTATAGAGGGTGGCTACCAGATGATGAAACTACCTGTCCCTTGTACGCTCTCATTTACTCCAACAGGGGTCTCACCTAGACGTCCATCTTTGAGTGGAGCCATAAGGGCTAAAAATACAGATATTACCGTTTTAAGTGTGGCTGATATTAATTTGAGCGAAGAGATGATTGGGCTCAGCGGATCACCTACTATTGTTGCAAAGGTAACAAACATTACAAGTGAACGCGCTCCTATAAAAATGGCAGAAGGCAGTGATGAATCAGCACTAGTTAAAAGCTTGATTGAAAACATAAATTCAGGGAAAAACACTCTGGAGCTAAAAGAGAAAAAGAAAGCTAAAGAGAAGAAAAGACCTGAGGGTTTTGTAGATGTTGATTTTAGAAATGGTGCAACTGGTATATTGACGTGGGCAGAAGTTGTTAATGGGGAAATTTCAAGACCATCATTAGAACTTTTAACTCCGGCAAGAAAACTAGCGATACAACTTGGCAACGATACTAAAGTAATCACCCTTGTAATAGGCAAGGATATTCAAAATCTACCTAAAGAGCTGATAGCACATGGATCTGATGAAGTTGTAGTAGTTGATGATGAGAGACTTCAAGAGTACAGAATACTTCCATTTTCATCAATTTTTGCACAAGTTATAGAGGATAAAAATCCAGAAATTGCACTTTTTGCTGCAACAACATCAGGCAGGGAGCTAGCACCTAGAATAGGCATGAAAGTCAATGGTGGAGTTACAGCTGATTGTACAGAGTTAGAGATAGGAGAACACTTTGACAGAAAGAAAAAAACTCTCTTTGCTCCAATACTAGAATCAAAAAGACCGACATACGGAGAGTCTAAGCTCGCAACTATTTTAGGTTTCGTCTGTCCACAAATATCTACTGCTCGTGCAGGAACTTTCGAAGTTCCAACTCCAGATGAGAAAAGAGATGGTACAATTACACAATTCAAACCAAAACTATCTGAAAGTGACTTTGTAACTGAAATTATTAAAACTGTTAGAGGTGAGGGTGGACTGCAAAATCTTTTTGAAGCCGACATAATTGTAACCGGTGGAAGAGGAACAGTTTCGGATGAGATGCAGCTTGTTAAGGATTTAGCAACTGCTCTTAATGCTCAGGGCATAAACACAGAATGGGCAGTAAGCCGTCCGATTGTAGATGAAAACCTGGCTGAATATGCAAGACAAATAGGTCAGACTGGAAAAACAGTCAGACCAAAAATATACATTGCCATAGGTGTCAGCGGAGCTGTTCAGCACATAGCAGGTATAAAAGAATCAGATACAATAATAGCGATTAATCATAATGCCAAAGAGACTATATTCCACAACGCAGACTTTGGGATTGTCGGTAATTATGAAGATATTTTACCTGAACTAATAGAGCAGGTTAATGCTGGATTTACATTTGGACTTGAAGTAAAATAAAAATTAAAACAAGGGAAGAAAATGGTAGGTAGAAAAGTAGGTATAGTAGGGGCTGGTTTTGTTGGTGCAACTGCAGCATATAGTTTGACAATGACTGGAACATGTCACGAGGTTATACTTTACGATATTAACACTGATATAGCAAAAGGAAAGGCGATTGATATTGGACAATCTACAAGTTACTCTCCACAGGGAACTATAGTAACAGCCGCCGAAGATGCTAGTGACTTAAAAGGCTGTGACGTTGTTGTAATTACTGCCGGCGTACCTCGTAAAAGTGATATGACAAGGGCAGACCTATTGATGATAAACGCAAAGATTATGAAAGATGTTGTGACAAATATTATGAAATACTCTCCAAATGCAATAATTCTTTGTGTGTCAAACCCTCTCGATATTATGACGTATGTTATTCACAAAATGACAGGTTGGGATAGAAGAAGGATTATTGGTATGGCTGGAGCACTTGATGGTGCAAGAATGGCTTATCAGGTAAATAAAATAGTTGGATACGGATCGGGGCAAATTAGAGCTATGCTAATTGGTGACCATGGACAACATATGATTCCTATGCCTGAAATCTCTGCTGTTGGTGGAGTGCCTCTAAATCAACTTATCTCTAAAGAGGATATGGAAGGAATAATTGCAAGAACAAAAGATGGTGGAGCAGAAATAGTTAAACACTTAGGAACTTCTGCTTATTATGCACCAGGACGTGCTGTTTCAGTTATGGTTGAAGCAATATTAGATGACAGCAGAATTGTAATGCCGTCTTCTGTAATGCTTGACGGTGAGTATGGTTACAAAGATGTCACAGTTGGTGTTCCTGTTGTTTTAGGCGCGAACGGTGTCGAAAAGATTATAGAACTTGACCTAGACGAAGAGACAAAAGCTAAATTCAAGATATCAGTAGATTCTATTCAAG
>JANTGV010000137.1 GCA_024762745.1 Sulfurimonas sp.
CCTCTTTATCAAATAGAAATGGACTTTTTAAAGATTTGCATGAACATCCAAATGCTTTTGTAGCTATTTTTAATATCAGGTCTTTTAAAGAGATAAATGATGTATTTGGTTTTGAAACAGGAAACTTCATACTACAGGAGTTAGCTGATAACCTTAAAGAGTATACAGAAGACGAAAATTTAAAACCTTACAGAATCGGAAATGATGAATTTGTAATCATAAACAGTGACGACTCTATTTCAAAAGAGAAATTTGAGGAGATTGTATCAGACATAATAGATGAAATAGAAGAGACAACTTTTAACTTTGAGGACAGAAATGTAAACATTAACCTCAATATGTATGCCGGAATCTGTATAGATGAGCACGAAAAGCTAAAAAAAGCTGATATGGCTCTTACGCAAGCTAAACTGAATAGAAAAGAGTTTGTAGTTTATAGTGAAAGAGAGAATACTGAAGACACACACCTAAACAATATTAAAACTCTAAACAAAATTACAAAAGCACTTCTTAATGATGATATTATTGTGCACTATCAGCCAATAGTAGATAAAGATAAAAACATACGGAAGTATGAAGCACTTGTAAGGATGAAAGATGGGAATGAGGTGCTCACACCCTACTTTTTCCTTGATATAGCAAAAAGAACAAAGCACTACGATAGCATTACAAAAGTTGTTGTTGAAAAAACATTTGAAAAATTTAAAAATAGCGATAAGTCCTACTCTATAAACCTTACCTCTGAAGATATACTGAATAAAGACACTGTCGCTATTATTAAAAAGAAACTAGATGAATGTAAAAATCCCGCTCAAGTTGTCTTTGAACTAGTTGAATCTGATGACCTCTATCATTTAATTGAAATTGAAGAGTTCATTCAAGAGGTTAAAAAGCTTGGGGCAAGAATTGCGATTGATGATTTTGGTACAGGGTACTCTAACTTCTCTTATATGATGAAGATTAAACCAGATTTTTTAAAAATAGACGGTTCACTCATTAAAAATATCAATAACGATAAAAATGCTTACCAGATTGTAAAAACAATAGTCTCATTTGCAAACAACCTTGAGATAAAAACAGTTGCCGAGTTTGTCCACTCAAACGAAATTTTTGAAATATGTAAAGAGCTAGGAGTCGATCAGTTCCAAGGATTTTACTTTAGTGAACCAAAAAGTGAACTATAAAATAGTCACTTTATCTCCTTGAAAAACCATTGCAACTCTACCTAGTAGTTCTTCGTTGTCGTAAAGAGATTGTGGATTTTTCACAACTGTTCTTGCATTTTGATAAAACAGGACTGCGTTTACCTCCTGCCCAACTTCAATAACTCCAGCCTTTTTTCCTATACTTTTAGAAGGGTTCTCCACCGTTAGTCTAACTAAATCACTCATACTTATCATACCGCTGTTTACAAGTTTAGAGTAATAAAGAGGTAGAGCATTATCAATAGCCTCACAACCGTATGAAGCGTCATAAAACGCAACTTCTTTATTCACAAGCGATGATGGTTGATGAAGAGTAGTCAGACAATCTATTTCACTCTTTTTAAGGGCCTCTTGAAGTAATCTAACATCATTTTTTGAAGCAAGAGGCGGGTCTAGTTTTGCTGATGTATTAAAATCTTCACACGACTCATCTGAACAGATTAAGTGATGAATAGAGACTTCACTTGAGACATCAACACCATCCTCTTTTGCCTTAGAGATAAGTGAAATAGAACGTGGTGAGGCTAAAGACTTAAAGAGTATTTTTATCTTAAAATGTCTTGCTATCTCTATCATACGAGAGACATGAAGAACTTCGCTAAGCTCTGGAATACCGGCTAAACCCAGTTTCGAACTAACATCTCCATCAAGCATAACGCCACTACTTATTAAAGAGTTATCTTCTGGCTTACAAAAGAGTGTTACAGCATACATCTGAACATACTCGGCAATCTTAATTGCCACATCATTTTTTGCGATTGTACTCATATATGGAGCTATGGCACCACGCTTAAGGAGTATTGCGATGTTACTGAGTGTAGAATCTTCCTGAAGTGTATTTAACATCAGGTCAATATCTGCCCCATCTAAATCACTTAAAGAGTTTTGTGCAAACTCTAAAACAATCTCATTATCAATCGCAGGCGTTGAGTCTGCGTTTAATATTATATGCCCCACCCCACCCTTGAGTGCCTCACTTGAGATAGCTTTTATGTTTTTAGAATTAAGCGTAGAGTCATGAAGTCTTACATTTGTGTCTACTAAAGATGGTAGGAAATAAGCCCCATTAGCTCTTGTGATATTCTCATCACTCAAATGCTCGCCAATTTCAGTAATAATCCCATTTTCTATGCGTATATCAGCTTTTCTCTCTCCATTTATATCACAAACTATTGCATCAGATATAACCATTTAGACCACCTTTTCTTAGTGATGTTATTATAATCTAGTTTATATTAATCAAAAGTTTAATACGGTTTTCCAAAATCTTGTGTCCAGTAGTTATACTCTATCTCCACTTCGGTAGTCACACCATTTGTTGTCAAATATCCAGTACCCGTTCCAACGAGTAGGGACATTCCAATTTCAGTAAAATCAGGACTCATTAAATTTATACAGTGCTCATCACTATCGATCCATCCTGCGATCACTTCATCAACAGTTTTTTGTCCTTTAGCAATATTTTCTCCTATAACACTCCAGTTATAGTTATAGTACTCCACTCTCTCAGGAAGTGTACTTCCATCTGAGTTTGGATCGACTATATCATACTCTGTCCCTGAACCCACATGGTACCATGCATCTCCATTATCCATATCATAGTTATACGTATAAGCAGCCTTATAAAGAGTCTCATTCCAACTTAATGCGTGCACAGCAGGTTTAATCCCATATGCACCACAATCTTGTGCTTGACTTCTAGCGTCATTCACAGCGTTTAGGAACTCAGTTTTTTCTTCTTGAGTAATAGTCGGAACAGAAAATGAACCGCTCTGCGTATTTGTACTGTTTTCATTATCGTTAGCAGTATCTTCTACACCACAGCCCAATATGAAAAAGCCCACTAACAGTACTAAGCTTAGAGTTTTAATAGATAAGTTTTGTTTCATTTTAAAATCCATTATGTTGTAATAATTTTGCATAACAAGTTAATCTAAGAATTTTACTAAACAATCGATTAACTAAACTTGGAGATTCTGATATAATGATAACAATATTTAAAATAGAAAACTTTTTGGGGACTCACTTGCGTTTCATAACTATACTTTTTTTGATCTGTACATATTTGTTAGCAAAAACACCTTATGAAAATGGTCAATCACTCTACATCAGTAAGGGCTGTTTTAGCTGCCATGGTAATAAGGCTGAGGGGATGCATAACTATCCCTATCTTGCTAACAGAGCAAAAGGATATTTAACATACAAGCTCAAACGCTTCCGTGATAAACTTGCAGATAATCAGCAGCAAGAGATGATGATAGCCTATGCAGTCGATTTAAGTGATAAAGAGATTGAAGACTTGACAACATATTTGTATGAGTATACAGACGACGATTTAGAGGAGAGTTATGACTATAGCTTTCAAACTCATGGAGATGGTGGATCATGAAAATATTAGTATCAGCATTAGAACATTCAGCAAATGTACACTTAAAATCTTTAAAAAAAGAACTCGGTGAAGATGTCGAGTTTATCGGTATTTTTGACAAAGAACTTGGAAAACCTATAGTTGACTTGAGAAGTCTTGCTGTGATGGGCTTTGTTGATGCTATAGCCAAACTGCCTTTCTTTTTTAAGCTCAACTCTCAGATGGCTGAACTTATTGAAGGGGTTGACAAGATCCTTCTTATCGATTCATCCGGTTTCAATCTTCCACTTGCAAAAAAAATCAAAAAACTCAATCCAAACAAAGAGATAATATATTATATTCTTCCTCAAGCATGGGCATGGAGAAAGGGTCGTATAAAAGTTTTAGAACAGACTATAGACAAATTATGTTCTATTCTCCCATTTGAGAAAGACTACTACTCTCAAATAGCACCTATTGAATATGTTGGGCATCCCTTACTTGACCAGATAACAGAGTTTAAAACAGAACTTAATGAAAAGATAAAAAATGTTGTTTTCATGCCTGGAAGCAGAAGAGCAGAAATCTCTAAACTTATGCCTATTTACAGAAAACTACGAGGATTTTTAAATGTAAACGCAACCCTTGTGATTCCAAAAATTTTTTCACAAGATGAAATATCTGAACTTTATGGTGATATATCCGGATTTGAGATTAAAGAGGATGCTCATAAAGAGATGTTAGAAGCAGACTTTGGGTTTATATGCAGTGGAACGGCAACTCTTGAGGCATCTTTGATCGGCATCCCTTTTATCTTAAGTTATATAGCCAAACCTATTGATTATTTCATTGTTAGTAAATTAGCAAAAATCAAGCAGGTCGGTTTAGGAAA
>JANTGV010000138.1 GCA_024762745.1 Sulfurimonas sp.
CTGTGTACTTACAGGAGTTTTAGTAATAGTGCCCACTTTCATTTTAAAAACTGTGTCATTAAACGCAGGAACCATTTGTCCTTGTGTAAAGAAACCTAAATCTCCACCTTTTGGTCCGCTAGGGCCTGTAGATTTTGTTTTTGCAAGCTCTATAAATCTATCTTTTAAAGCCTTTCCACTCAATGTTTTAAGTTCTAAGATTATTTTCTTCGCTTCGTCTTCAGTTTTAACTAGGATGTGACGAGCGTGTACACTCTCTTTTTCATTAAACTCTTCTTTATTTTTGTCATAATAACTCTTAAGTTCCTTATCTGAAACTTTAACTTTATCAAGTTGCTGTTTTTGCCATACCTGAATTGCAAGCTGTTTTTTTACTCTCTCTTGAACTTTTGCATACTCATCATTAAACTCTTTAGAGTCAAGTACACCTGTCTTCTTAGCATCACCATACACAAGCTCCGTACCTATTAACTGCTGTAGAACTTGCTGTCTAAATTCTGCTTGTTTATCTGCTGGTACTTGATTAAATCTACCCTGTGTTGCATTCATAAGAGCACTATCAACATCTTCTTGAGTAATAGCTGCCCCATTTACAGTTACTAACGTCTGTCCGCTCGAAAGAGTTGCTGCAAAAAGAATAGTATATAAAAGTTTTGTCGCTTTAGTCATTATAATTCCTTAGATTGTTTATTTAATCTAAAATTCTAGTAGGCTTATACTAATAGATAATAAACAGTCTTTTATGACACTACTTTTAAGTATCTATTTAAAATGTTTTCCAGCTTTTCACGTGTTAATGGTTTTGAAATATAATCATCAAGACCTGCTTGGAGCAACATCTCCCTGTCTCCCTCCATCGCCATAGCTGTCAGTGCCACAAAAGGGGTTTTTCCATTAGGGTTTAGTGCTTCTTTTATCTCTTTTGTAGCGACAATACCATTTTTCTCAGGCATATCAATATCCATAAACACTATGTCATATCTATTTTTCTCACACATTTTAACTGCTTCAACACCATTAGATGCTGTTGATACTAAAATATTATACTCCTGTAGAAGTATCTGTATAAGTCTTTGATTTATCAAATTATCTTCAACTACTAAGGCTCCTGTTTTGTCTTGAACCTGAAGCTTAGACTCAATACTTTCATCTAATTCAAGACTATACATAGAGTATAAGTGCTTAGCCATAGAGCTCGGGTGCAGTGGTTTATAGATAACCTCATCAATAAGGTATGTTAACTTAGTTTGAAGCTTTTGCCCCTCTTCTAATAAGATTATAACAGGTATATCTTTAGTATAGGAACCCAGTTCAAACATCCAAGAGGAATCAGTCTGATCAGCAACGATATAAAGAGCGTCAACATCATCATAAACAGTAGCATCTAATACATTTGACTTAACAACATCAATAGCAAAGGCTCGGAGATAGATGGTTAAGAAATTGGCCTCATCAACCTTAGACTGATCAAGCAGTAAAACTTTAACTTTTTTCTTCGGCATCATTTTGTAGGTCTGGCCTTTAGAAGCTTTGAAGTCTAAAACAAAATTAAAGTAACTTCCTTCCCCCTCTTCACTCTGTATCCTAAGTTCAGAACCAAGAAGACCAACGAGACCATGTGATAAGCTCAGCCCAACACCAAGCCTCTCATCAGCCTGATTACCTGCGTTAAAGGGTTCTACAATAAGAGCCAACTGCTCCTCAGCTATACCCTTTCCGTTATCTTTTATGCTGAAACTGATACTACAGTCACCATTAAGCTGTCTTTTTAAAAGCTTAACCTCTATAATGACCTTACCACCACGAGATGTAAATTTTATCGCGTTTTGAGCAAGGGAGTTCATTATTTGCTTTATTTTTCTAATATCTCCCTCTAGTTCACGCGGCAATTTAGGATCTATAAACGAGAGTACTTTTATACCTTTATCTCTTCCAAGCATAGTGAGATTGTATGCTATTTTTTCCATCTCATCTAAAATAGCAAAAGGAGTAGTTTCTACATGAAGTCGTCCACTCTGCATTTGTGAAAGGTCAAGAAGCGTCTCAATATTAGCCATCAAATTTTTTGATGAACGATTAATCATATTTAAGTACTCTTTTTGCTTTTTATCTAGTTCTGTTTTACCTAACAGTTCTACAAATCCTAGTATACCGTTCATTGGCGTTCGAAACTCGTGCCCAATATTTGCTAAAAACTTACTCTTTAATTTTTCAACCTCTTTTGTTTGAAGTTGAGAGCTATGAAGCTTGGTAACATCTTCGAGTTCTAAGATATAGATTTCATGATTAGCTGAAAAGGTATGACACTTTGCACTTATAGAGAGAATATTTCCACTGTTAATAGCTATAGTCACATCATAGCCATCATGTTTATATTTTTTTATATAATCAAGCCAACTTTTATCATCTTCTGTGAATATCTCTTCACTCTCATTTAAAAAGATGTCTCTAACACTATCATACTCACGACGAAACTCTCTAATATCACTATATTTAAAAGTCTCTAAAAACTTTTTATTTGCACCGACCCAGCCATCTCTTTTAGTAAAATAAAGCATCATTGAACTGTTGGTATCTACCAGTTCTGAAAAAAAATCTTTTGTTAAATAGTCACTAAACTCTATTCTCTCTTCTGACTCATCTTGACGTACCACTTGAGATTTTTTAAAAAATGAAAATATACCCATCCAGCTCCCCTTTTTACTGTAACTCAACTATTTTTATTTTGATTATAACATAGAAAACGCTAATATTCTATTTATGAAAAAAGCAACAAAAAAAGAGATTCAAGAGATACATAAAAGATTTGTAGAGAGATATGATGATGCAGTCACTGAACTGGAATACAAAAATGCATATGAACTAGTTGTTGCAGTAGCACTCTCAGCTCAATGCACAGATAAACGTGTAAACATTTTAACTCCTCCACTCTTTGAGGCCTACCCTTCCCCAAAAGAGCTTGCTCAGGCAGATTTAGATGATGTTAAAAAGTTTATTAACAGTTGTTCTTTTTTTAATAACAAGGCAAAAAACATTATCGCCATGGCACAAAGGGTTGTAGAAGTGTACGATGGTGAGATTCCTATGAATGAAAAAGAGTTGCAGACGCTTGCAGGCGTAGGACAGAAAACTGCAAATGTTGTTATGATAGAGTATACAGGAGCTAACCTTATGGCAGTTGATACACATGTCTTTCGTGTAGCTCACAGGCTTGGTCTTAGTGACGATAATACAGCACTCAAAACTGAAGCAACCTTAGTAAAAAAATTTAAAAACAATCTTCATGCACTCCATCAAGGTATGGTACTGTTTGGACGTTATATATGTACAGCTAAAAACCCTAAATGTGAGAAGTGTTTTTTGACTGAATTTTGTAAAACAAAAGAGACGTTTAAAGTTTAGGTATAGTAAGTGCTTGATAAACTCTATGATAAAAACAATACTTTTAATTTTAATGACTCTCTACTTCACAGGCTGTGTTAACAAACATGGCATCTCAGCAAAATACTATAGTGAGTGTAAAGAGTATTATGATCTTCAAGGGTTCTACCATAAAGAGTGTGGAGAGGATGACATAGTTACTTACAAAGAGGTTGGTGAGTTCTTTGAGAAAAAAGAAGAGCCAAAAGGTAATGTCTGGTAAAGAGTTTCTACTTTATCGCGATAAAAGTAGCAAAATTTGCCCAACGAAAAACTACCTCACAATGTGAAAATCCACAATTTAACGCCATTTTAATATTTTCTTCTTCACTATAAGGAACTAAAACATTCTCTAAAGCTTCTCTTTTTTGCATTATCTCATACTCTGAATAGCCCTGCTCTTTTTTAAAGTCATAGTAGCACTCTATTAAATCTTTATTCAGTTTAGAGTGATGAGAAATAACCTTTTCACTGAATATAAAAACACCATATTTTTCTAGAGAATCTGCTATTTTTTTAACAAGTTCTTCTCTTACAAGAGGACGAATAAACTGTAGGGTATAGTTACTAATAAACACATCTGCTTTTTTATAATCATATTCAAGTATATCTGCGTTTAATACATCTATATTAGCTCCATAAGCTTCACACTTGCGTTTTGCCTGCGTGAGCATAGCCTCTGAATTATCAAGACCTATTAGTGTTGCCTTTACATCTAAAGATCTATGTATATTTAAGAGTAGAGATGCCGTAGAACAACCTAAATCATATAATACACCGGACTCTTTCAAATTTTTCAGAGCAAAAAACTCTGTAATCTTTTGGGACTCTTTATAAAAAGGCACACTTCTCTCTAGCATATCATCAAAAACAGCGGCAACTTCTTCATCGAACTCAAACTGTTTCTTTATCGGTTTTGTAAATACTTTATCATTCATTTTTTATCCTGGTATGCAATTTTATCGAAAAATAGTATATAATTTATTTTAAATATTAATAAAAAAGAGTCCTAATGGAA
>JANTGV010000139.1 GCA_024762745.1 Sulfurimonas sp.
ATGCCAATTGTAATATAAGATAAAAAAATTTTTAGATTACTCTTTTTTTTAACTACTTTTAAAATAGTTGCGTTTGCAAGTTTTGATATTGATTCAAACAGATATTTTAATGAATCGCTCTCTCAAAAAGTTCATACATATAAGATGAATGAACTTTTAAAACAAAATTACACTTCTCTTGATTCAGAACTATATATGGATTATATCCCTAAAAACATAAACATAAATGATAATTTAACACAATCAGAGAAAAAAATTATAGAAGATACTCTCTATCTTCAAGGTTTTATGATAACAGCCATAGGAATTCTCTATCTTCTGCCTGAATCAATAACAAAATGGGATCCTGAACAGGCTAATGGAGAGGATTTAGGTAAAAAATGGAAAGATAATATATCAGCTGGTCCTGTTATAGATGAAGATGAGTTTGCCATTAATTATATAGGACATCCTGTTTCGGGTGCAGTATATTATTCAATGGCTAGAAATGATGGTTTAGATCCTTTTGAGTCATTTTTATTTTCATTTATAATCTCATCGTTTGTTTGGGAGTGTGGTTATGAAGCTTTTGCTGAAATACCATCTATACAAGATATTATTTCTACTCCTGTAGTTGGTGCACTTATGGGAGAATACATGTACTATCTTGAAAAAGAGTTAGATAAAAATGGTGGAGTTATCTGGGGCTCAAAATCTTTAGGGAATGTAAGCTATTTTTTATTAAATCCAATGGGTCAGGCAGCTGATGGTTTAAGTGATTGGCTGAATATTAGTGTGACAATGAAATTTGAAACATATCAAGAGAGTACATCAGTAAGACAAGAGCAGTATAATGTTTCACTTAACAAGCCTTATCAGTTTAGTAACTTTAATTATGGGATTATAGTAAATCTAGAGTTTTAATTGAAGAGAATTATGAAAAAAGTAATATTATTTTTGTTTTTAATTACTCTTCTAAAGGCAAATGAAGAAGTTTTTGAACTTGAAAAATTTAACTTTAGTATGGAAAATGATGCTAATGTTGATACAGATATAGGTTATACACATGGTGCAAGAGTCTCTTTTCTTTTTTACAGAGGAGATACAGAAAATAGTATTTTAAATATTCCATTTACCTCTTTTAATAAAACCAATAACTTTATATCTTTTGCTTATGCAAATCAGATGTTTACTCCGTATGATTTAGAGCAAGTAGAGTTGATTAAAGATGATAGACCATATGCCGGATATTCATATCTTGAAATAGGTTTACATCAAACTACAAAAACTGATTTAGATTCACTCACTTTGCAAACAGGAGTTGTGGGACCATCATCTGGAATGGAAGACTTACAAGCACTTTTTCATGAAAGTATAGATGCTCGAGATGCTGCCGGTTGGTCTCATCAATTAGACAATCAGTTTATACTTCAGTTAAACTATATGCATAAATGGCGTTTAGAGTTACCAGATTTATCTAATATGCAGACTCTTTTAATTCCTTATACAGGTTTGAATTTAGGAAATGCTTCTGTTAAAGCATCTGCTGGTGCACAGTATAGAGTTGGTTTTAATATCGCAAAAGATTTTGGGACAAACTCTATGAATGAGGGAAGTTTTTCATCACTTCCTACACAAACAAGATCTTTAACTACTGATATATCAATATGGAGCCTATGTTTGAACTTGACAGCAGGTACTAATTTAGTAGCAAAAGATATATTTTTAGATGATTGGTATGAAATTCAAAGAAACAATTTAAACGCTTATGCAAGTGCAGGTATTACAGCAAGATATGAAAATTTTTCCATAGATTATCAGCACAATTACTATACAAAAGATTATGAGCAAAGAGGCAAATATAAAGATTACAAGGGGTATGGATTTTTAATACTCACTTACAGTTTTAAATAGAGCATAAGAAAACAAGTTAGCTAAAACTTTTTATTAGCTTATTTTAGATAGAATAACTCCAATTATGCCAAAATGGCTATCGGAGTGTTATAAATGGAACAAAATTACGGTGCTAGTAATATTAAAGTCCTTAAGGGATTAGAAGCTGTTAGAAAACGTCCAGGTATGTATATTGGTGATACTGGACATCGTGGTCTTCATCATTTAGTTTATGAGGTTATTGATAACTCTATTGATGAGGCAATGGCTGGGCATTGTGATACTATTACTGTTACTTTGACAAAAGAGGGAACTTGTAGAGTTTCTGATAATGGTCGTGGTATTCCTACAGATATGCACCCGACTGAAAATATGTCAGCAGCTACAGTTGTTTTAACTGTACTTCATGCTGGTGGTAAATTTGATAAGGATACTTATAAAGTTTCTGGTGGTCTTCATGGAGTTGGTGTATCTGTTGTAAATGCACTCTCAGGTGATTTGAAGATGACAATTCATAGAGGCGGGGAGATACATGAGCAGAGCTTTAAAGAGGGTATTCCTCAAGAAGCTTTAGCTGTTACAGGTAAAACGCGCAAAACCGGAACAACTATAGAATTTTCAGCTGATCCATCTATTTTTACTGAAACTATTACTTTTGAGTATGAGTATCTTTCAAAAAGATTTAAAGAGTTAGCATATCTTAATCCATTTATTACTATTAAATTCATAGATGAGAGAACAGACACAAAAGAGGAGTACCACTTTGAGGGTGGTATTGCTCAGTATGTTTCAGATATGAACAAGAAAACGCAGATAGCTTCAGTTTACTCTTTTAGTGGAAAAGTTGAAGATATAGAATTTGATATAGCTCTTATGTATAACGATGCCTACGATGAAAAACTTTCATCTTTTGTAAATAACATTAGAACTCCAAACGGTGGTACACATGAAGCTGGCTTTAGAGCAGGGTTAACACGTGTAATTTCAAATTATAACTCCAAAAACGGTGCAGCTAAAGAGAAAGATGTAAAAATATCTGGCGATGATGTAAAAGAGGGCTTAATAGCAATAGTTTCTGCTCGTGTGCCAGAGCCTCAGTTTGAGGGACAAACAAAGGGAAAACTTGGTAATACTTATGTAAGACCACTTGTTCAAAAAGCAACAGGGGAAGCTTTAAATAAATATTTTGAAGAGAATCCTATAGAAGCAAAAGCTATAGTCTCCAAAGCACTTATGGCTGCTCGTGGTCGTGAAGCTGCAAAAAAAGCACGCGAACTTACTCGTCGTAAAGATAATATGTCTGTAGGAACACTTCCTGGTAAGTTAGCAGATTGTCAATCTAAAGATGCTTCAATCTGTGAACTCTACTTGGTGGAAGGGGATTCTGCGGGTGGTTCAGCTAAGATGGGTCGCGATAGAGTATTTCAAGCAATTTTACCACTTAAAGGTAAGATTTTAAATGTTGAAAAAGCAAGGCTAGAAAAAATTCTAAAATCTGATGAAATTACAAATATGATTACCGCAATGGGTTGTGGTATTGGCGAAGAGTACAATGAAGAGAAACTACGTTATCATAAAATCGTTATCATGACCGATGCAGATGTTGATGGTTCTCATATACAGACACTGCTTCTTACTTTCTTTTTTAGATATTTCCGTGATATTGTTGAAAAAGGGTATCTCTATCTTGCACAACCACCACTCTATAGATACAAAAAAGGTAAAAAAGAGATTTACTTTAAAGATGACCGTCAGATGAATGACTTCTTGATTGATAACGGTGTAGAGTCTTTAGAAGTAGAGAGTGTTGGTCATAATGATTTAGTTGCGTTTTTTAAGATGGTAGATCACTACGCAGGAAGTCTTGAGGCATTGGAGAGAAGATATGCTCTTGTTGATCTGATCCGTCATTTTATAGAAAACCCTGATTTAATCTCTCTTGGCGCAGATGCACTATTTGTAAAAGTTGAGGAGTTTTTAACTTCTATAAATAACAATATTCTGACTAAAACTATAAATACAGAGACAAATGAGATTCATATTTTTGTACAAACGCAGGGTGGTATGGAAGAGCTTCTTATAAATGATGACCTATTTACAGCCCCTCACTTTACTGAAGCAAACTATGTTTTTAAAAAGATTGGTGAATGGGACTTAAGTTTTGATAGAGATATTTTAGAAGAGTTGGAAAGTATTAAAGAGTATGCTAAAAAAGGTGCATATATTCAGCGTTATAAAGGTCTTGGTGAGATGAATCCTGAGCAGCTTTGGGAAACAACAATGACTCCTGAAAACCGTGTTCTTCTTCAAGTGACTATTGAGGATGCGGAGATAGCATCTGATGCATTTACACTCTTTATGGGTGATGAGGTTGAGCCTCGTCGTAACTATATAGAGACACATGCGAAAGATGTTAAACATTTAGACGTATAAGGGTCTGAGTGTTACTTCCACAAACTAAGGAGCGAGAGTACCGTTTTAGGCTGGCACTTAGAATAGGACTTCCTATCTTTGCTCTTATTATTATACTAAT
>JANTGV010000140.1 GCA_024762745.1 Sulfurimonas sp.
TATGAAAACAGGTCTGTTTTACTCTATACTCTCTGTTATATCTTTCTCGATTTTAAGCTTTATTGGAGAAGATAAATACACTGCATATGAATTTTTCTATGTCATATCACCTATGATTATGGGTATATTATTTATCTATCTTTATGAAAGACGAGACACTATGATAAAAGAGCTACTATACAAGAAAAACGACTCTCTAGAAAAAGATATAGAGTTAAAATCTCACGAGCAGATGAAACTACTGCAAAAAAGTCATGAACTCGCTCAGATATTTGACAACTCTAATATAGAGTTATACATTGTAGATATGCAGACAGATCATTTTCTCTATGTAAACAAAGGTGTATTAGATGCCTTAGGTTACACAGAAGAAGAGATGTTAACAAAGAGTGTTTATGATATCAATCCATCTTTAACAGTTGAGACTGTTAAAAAACTTAAAGAACTCTCTATTGGTCTTGCAAACATTATGAATATAACCCAACATCAAAGAAAAGATGGCACTAAATATGGAGTTCAATCCTACATACATACAATCACTTACGACAATAAAGAGGCCTACGTTATTTATGATATTAAAATCTCTGATGAGAATAGAGCCAAAGAGGAGATACTTAGACAGAAGCAGTCACTTGCAAAACAGGCCTACTATGACGCCCTAACCTCTCTTCCAAATCGTGTCCTATTTTATGACCGTCTCTCTCAGGCTATAACAAAATCGAAGCGTTCAAATAAAGAGTTTGCACTTATGTTTATAGACTTAGACAAATTTAAAGAGGTTAATGACTCCTTAGGACATGAAGTGGGTGATGAAGTCCTTGTGGAAGTCGCTTCAAGACTGAAAGATTCTTTACGTGAAGTTGATACAGTTGCTAGGCTTGCAGGAGATGAGTTTTTAGTTATTATTGAAGATATTGGTTCAAAAGAGTCTGTCGTAAAACTTGTCAAGAAACTTTTAAAATCACTAAGCAACACAATTTTGGCTTCTGGGCACCGTATTAACTTAACATCCAGTATCGGTATAAGTCTCTATCCAGACCACACACAAGAGCCAAAAACCTTGATAAAACATGCCGATAAGGCGATGTACCAAGCTAAAAGTCGCGGTAAAAACAATTATGAATTTTATAATCACTAGTTTTTAGCTAAAATACTCTTTTAAAAGGATTTTAGTGGATTTAAAAGCTACACTTATCAGTGATAATATTGAACTGCCAGAGAACTTTTTTTACAATGTTCAAAAATATAAAGAGCACCTCTTTAAGTGGAATAAAATCCATAATTTAACTGGTGCAAAAGATGAAAACACTTTAAACGATTTTATATACGACGCAGTCTTTCCTGTTAGTTTTCTACCAGATGTAAAGAGTCTTATGGATATAGGAACAGGTGCAGGATTTCCGGGTATGATTTTAGCGTTTGCTCTACCAAAAACGCAGGTAACACTTGTGGAGCCGCTTACAAAACGTGCCAGTTTTTTGCAGTTTATAAAGGCTGATTTGAATCTTGAAAATGTAACAGTTGTAAAAAAAAGGGTTGAAGAGATGGAGCCTGAAATTTTTGACATAGTCACCTCAAGAGCTGTAACAGATACAAAGATGCTTCTAAAACTGAGTGAGAACTTTCGAGATGAGAACTCTAAGCTCCTTTTTTATAAAGGCGAAAAAGTTTATGACGAAGTGAATGACAGCCTTACAAACACTTCTATGAAACACAAAATTATAGAGACCAACAATAGACACTACTTACTACTTGGAGAAAATATATGATACTAAAAATACTACTGGTCATAGGCGTAATTGCTGCTGTTTATTTTATGTTTTTTAAGAAAAAACCTATTCAAAGCAATACAAAAACTAAAAAAGACAAAAAGAGTGAAAAACTTGAAGCAAATGATATGGTTGAGTGCCCAACATGTGGCGTTTACAGTGAACTAGATGATTCTGTTTTAAGTAATGGAAAATACTACTGCTCATCTGAGTGTGCATCAAAGGCCCTTTAAATGTTACTATTTGGGCATAAATTTATACCGAGCGAAGTACTCTACCATACCCCGAACATCGATGCTATTAGTAATACCCCTCCCTCTTCTGTAATCTATTTAGAGTTTACTCAAGAGAATCTTGACATCATTGAGCATGCAAACCTAAACCAAATAAGCCTTGCACTTAGTATTGAAAATATAACAGAACTTATATACGCTTCTGCATTAGGTGCAAAGTATATTTTGGTCTCAAAAGAGATGGCTAAAACAGCTCAAAATATTGCTGAGAACTATCTTTTTGATGCAAAAATACTTGTCAATATTCAAGATGAAGAAGAGATAGAAGAGATGGCACTCTTAGGAGTTGATGGCGTCATCTTCTCAAACGCAATCATAAAGACAAACTCATAGAGTTATGAGACTCTTTTGTGTTTGTCTCTCCTTTTTACTCTTTTTAGGTGCTTGCTCAAGCAAAAAAGTCTCAACCCATAAACCCAATAAATCAAAAAAAATCACCTATTCAAAAAAAATAAAAACCCATAACTGGATAAATACAGCTCTCTCAAAAGAGTATGCAAAGTGGGATGGCACACCTTACAGATATGGAGGGACATCGCTCAAAGGTGTAGACTGCTCCTCTCTAATGCAAATAATATACAGGGATGCTTTTGGAATAAAAATTCCTCGCACAACAAAAGAGCAGGCAAAAACAGGTTACCAAATAAAGAAAAAATCTGCAAAAGAGGGAGACTTGGTATTTTTCAAAACAGGACGAAATACTCGACACTCTGGAATTTTAGTAGGAGATGGAAAGTTTATACATAGCTCTACAAAATATGGAGTTATTATTTCGAGTCTGAATAATCCTTACTGGAAAAGTAAATACTGGCAGATAAGAAGAGTACTTCCAGAAATTAAATAACTACTCTTTTAATATCCGCTTTTAAAGATGTTAAGACTTCATAACCTATAGTTCCTGCAGTATCAGCTACACTTCTCGCATCATCAAAAATTAGCAGTTCATCCTCATCACTCATAAATGAGCTGTTATCCATAGAGATTCTTCCAACTATTTTAACACGCTGTGGAGTTATATAATTATTTGAACACACTCTTAAGAAACCGTCACCGTATCCAAAATCATAATTACTGACTACACACTCTTTTTCGGCCCTAAACGCAGCACCATATCCAACTCTGTCGCCTTTTTGCAGGACTCTTGTTGATATCTTTTTTGCTCTGAGTGAAAGTACGGGTTTTAAATTTTGATCGTTAAACTCAACTGGAAGTTGCATACATCCATAAGCAGCTATTCCAATCCTTGCCATATCCTCATCAAAGAGAGCAGCTCTAAAAAGTGCTGCAGAGTTACAGGAGTGAAATCTAAGCTTATCAAAATCATATTTCAGAGCTAACTCTCCAGCACTCTGTTTTACCTGCTCAAAATTCTCGTTTTGTATTTCATATAGGTCATTGAGTTCATCTGCACAACCGTGATGTGTAAAGAGAGCTTCTAAATGCAGCCCCTGCTTTTTTATGGCTTCAAACGCAGTTTCAAGCTCCTCTATCTCTATCCCATTTCTATTCATACCTGTGTTTACTTTGAGTTCAACTCTCGTATTTTTTGGAAACTTCTCTATTGCGTTTATATCGTTTATTGTGTATCTTATTTTGTCACTCTGCTCTTGTGGAAAGTCGGCTAAAACTAATACGTAGTCAAAAAAAGTCTCTATATTCTCTGCTTCTATTTGGGTCTGGACAACCGCCTTTTTTATTCCATACTCTTTTGCCAAAGCAGCAATCTCCAAGACTCCATGCCCATATGCATTATCTTTTAAAACAAGTGCTATTTTATCTTTTGTTTTGCTGCGTTTACTTATAATATCTAGATTATTAAAAAAATTGTTTTTATTGAGAGTTATCTGAGCCATAAGGGAATTATACCAAAACTTATTCTCACCGCTAGGTGTAACTTTAGTGATAGGAATTTTTAAAGATTTTACATCTTTTAAAAGGAGAAATGGTGCGTAGATTAATAGCTGAGTTTGAAGAGCAAAGTTTTACACAGATAATATTTCCTCATGCAAAAACTGATTGGGCAGAGTATCTTGATGAGGCCCAACAGACTTTTATAAATATCATAAACGCAATCATTAAGTATCAGAAATGTTTAGTCGTCTCTTACGATATAAACGCAGTAAAAAAACACTTTAGTGAAAACAAAAATCTCTTTTTCGTAGAGTATGAAACGGATGATACTTGGGCTCGGGACTGCTCTGCTCTCTCTATCCAGACAGATAAAAAAACAACACTTCTGAACTTTATTTTCAACGCTTGGGGCTCAAAATTTGAAGCTTCAAAAGATAATGCTATGAACAGAGAACTTCAAAAGTATTACTGTAGCCAAATGCACAGCATA
>JANTGV010000141.1 GCA_024762745.1 Sulfurimonas sp.
AAGTTAAAATAAGTAAGAAAGTTTTTATTTTTATTCTTGTAATCATGAAAGAATTATATCTTATTAAACTCTTCTTTTGTATAATCTATAAAATTTTACAAAATAGAGTTTGAAATTGAATAAAAGATTAGCAGTTGCGTTTACTGGACCCTCAAACAGTGGGAAAACTACACTTATTTTAAAGGTAGCTAGAAAACTGATAAATGAGTATGACAAAGAAGTAGCAATCATAAAACACGATCCAGGTGACAAGGCTAGATTTGATGTTGTTGGAAAAGATAGTTATAAGTTTAGCGATACTGGTGCAGAAGTGATTGTCACCTCCCCTAACCGTACAACTTACTTCTCCAAAAAAAATAAAGATTTAGATGAGATGATCAGACTGTTTGACAAATTTGATATATTATTGGTTGAGGGCTTAAAAAATCTTCCACTACCGCGCATCAGTATATTTAGAAACGCACTAGATAGTGACTATTTTCCATATATGAACGCTTTAGCAGTGGACGATACCATTAAAGTAGAAGATTATGAGACGCCAAACGGTGTTGATATTTTAAATTTGAACAATCCAGACGAAGTTATTTCATGGATATTAAAAAACGCAAAGGAAGTATAAGTCCTTAGTCGTAAGTAACCCCAACTTCAGAAGCTTAAAAAGAGGGCTAATGCAAGGCGAAAGGTTAAAGGAGCTACTAGTAGCTTCAATTCCTTTTAACGAAGCAGTAGCCCTCTTTTTAAACTTCCCTTCGGGCGATAAGTAAATAGCCCTATTGCGTCGTTAGATTTACTTGAATTAGGTAAACTAGTTCTACATAAATCTGTCTAGCACTAGAACTATTTACTAATTGCTGAAGCTGGGGTTACTTACAACTAAGGACTTACATGAGAGATATATTTGATGCCATTCAAAGAAGTGCAATAAGAATTAAAGATGCTATAGATGTCAAAGACATAGGGTATTCTCAACAAGAGAATAGTTCTGGTGAGACACAACTACAGTTGGATATCCAGTGTGACTTAATCATTGAAGAGGAGCTCTCTAAAGTTCCTAGTGTTCATACTATTGCAAGCGAAGAAAAAGAGCACGAAATGCTTATTAACAAAGAAGGTACATACTTTATTGCTTACGATCCACTAGATGGTTCTTCGCTTGTTGATGTAAACCTTAGTGTAGGTTCAATCTTTGGTATATACGAAAAGGAATGGGGTGCACAAAAAATGGTAGCATCTTGTTATGTTGTTTATGGACCGCGTGTTGAGATGGTGTTTGCTCAAAACAAAACAAAACTTTACCTACTTCAAGCTGGTGAGTTTGAATTTGTTAAAGAGATTCGCCTCAATGAAAAAGGTAATTTAAATGCACCAGGCGGTACTCAACAGAACTGGGAACCATATCATAAAGAGCTAATAGATAGCTTCTTTGCTGATGGTTATCGTTTAAGATATTCTGGTGGTATGGTGCCAGATCTGCATCAAATCCTGCTCAAAGGCGGTGGACTTTTTAGCTACCCGGCTACATCAGATAAGCCAGACGGTAAACTGCGTAAACTTTTTGAGGTTTACCCTTTTGCGTTTATATACAAAATAGCAGGTGGAGATGCTATAGATGGTGTAAATGACGACATCATGAGTCTTTCTCATGATCATATTCACGGAACATCACCATGTTTTTTTGGATCAAAGTATGAAATTGCAAAAGTAAAAGAAGTCTACGCAAAAAATGGCTAATAAAGAGAAAGATAAGTTTGAGCTCTATCTCGATGAGATGATTACAAAGCTTCAAAAATGTCAAGATGACAAAGGCATGAAGAGCTGCAGCCTGTGTGAGAGTTATCTGAAGTGTGAACTCAGAGACGAGTACGTAAAAGCAGTTTACAACAGTATGTCAAAAGGCGATACTGGTGGATTTGAATTTTAAAGAGGAAAATAATTTTGAGTAAATATATAACGACACCCATCTACTATGTTAACGGAGAAGCTCATATTGGGCATGCTTACACAACTTTTATAGCTGATACAATGGCTAGATACGAGAGACTAAAAGGTAATGATACTTACTTTTTAACCGGAACAGATGAGCATGGTCAGAAAATTGAAGAGTCTGCAATAAAGGCCGGAAAACCGACTCAAGAGTTTGCAGATGAGATCAGCTCAACTTTCAAAACTCTCTGGGATGAGTTTGAGATCAGTTACGATAAATTTATTCGTACAACCGATGAGGATCACAAACAGGGTGTTCAAAAAGCTTTTGAAACTATGTATGCAAAAGGTGATATTTACAAAGATTTTTACGAAGGTCATTACTGTGTTAGTTGTGAGACTTTCTTTCCCGAAACGCAACTTGAAGATGGTGAGTTCTGTCCTGACTGTGGAAGAACTACTAGCATCATCAAAGAGGAGAGCTACTTCTTTAAACTCTCAAAATATGAGGATAGACTTTTAGCACATTATGAAGAGAACCCTGACTTCATACTGCCTCGTTCTCGTGCAAATGAAGTTATTAACTTCGTAAAAGGCGGTCTTCGCGACCTCTCTGTTACTAGAACATCTTTTACTTGGGGTGTTAAAATGCCTGAGAGTCTAAATGATGACAAACATGTTATGTATGTTTGGTTAGATGCACTTTTAAACTATATAACAGCTCTTGGATACGGAAAAGATGATGCAAACATGAACTACTGGCCTGCAACTGCTCACTTTGTCGGTAAAGATATCTTGCGTTTTCACGCTATCTATTGGCCAGCATTCCTTATGAGTCTTGATATGCCACTTCCGAAGCACATTGGTGCTCATGGATGGTGGACTAGAGACGGTGAAAAGATGTCTAAGTCTAAAGGTAATGTTATCGCTCCTAAAGAGGTTGCAGATGCTTATGGTGCCGAAAACCTAAGATACTTTATGCTTAGAGAAGTTCCTTTTGGACAAGATGGGGATTTTTCTCAGCGTGCCTTCATAGATAGAATCAACTCAGAACTTAGTAATGACCTTGGAAACCTTCTAAATCGCATTATAGGTATGAGTGGAAAGTACTCTGATTTTGAAATAGATAGTGTTGATGTTGAAAAATATCACTCTAAAGAGCTAAACGCAATGAATGAAGCTTTAGAAAACCTTGATGGCTTTATGGAAAACATGCAAACGCATAGATACCTTGAAGAGTTATGGAAACTCTTTACCATAGGAAATAAAGCGATTGAAGAGTATGCTCCATGGGTTAAAATGAAAGAGGATAAGAAAGACGAAGCTCTTGCTACTGTTGCACTTGTAGCAAACATCTTGGCAAAAGCAGCTGTTATGCTTCACCCAATTATGCCTAAAACGACAAATACTATAGCGGATGCACTTAACTTCGAAATTAATAACGATAGTTACAAAGAGCTAGTTTTAGGGAAAAACCTATTAAAACTATTTAATATTAAAAAAGTTCCACCACTCTTTCCTCGTATTGAAGAGCCTCTCATGGCGGAAGCACCACAAGCTATGCCTGATGACAAGCCAAATGACAAAATGAAAGAAGAGATAAACGCTAAAAAAGAGGAAGAGAAAGATAATCTTATAGAGATTGGTCAATTCTTTGAAACTTCTCTAAAAGTTGGTGTTGTTGTTGAAGCTGAGGAAGTTCCTAAAAGTAAAAAACTTTTAAAACTTCAAGTTGATTTAGGTGAAGATAAACCAAGACAGGTAGTAGCTGGGATAAAAGAGTTTTACTCTGCTGAGTCACTACTTAACACTCAAGTGTGTGTTGTTGCAAACCTAAAACCTGCAAAACTGATGGGAATGATGTCTGAAGGAATGCTTCTTGCTGCTAAAGATGAAGACGGTCTATGTTTAATAAGACCTGAAAAACCTAAAAAGGCAGGCACACCTATTGGATGAGACTTGAAAATGTCCTCGCACTTACACATGGAAAAGTTATTAATGACCCATTTGTAAAAATATTTGGAAATATTGTTTTTGAAGCAAACAGAGTAAAAAGAGGTGACCTTTTTATTGCGTTTAATGAAGAGACAATAGAGAGTGCTGTCTTAAACGGTGCCTATGGTGTTCTGTTTGATAAACCTACACAGATAAGCGATCGTGAAATAGCTTGGATAAAAGTTCAAGATATAGACGATGCACTCAAAAGACTACTGCGTTTTAAACTCATAGAGAAAGATATAAGTGTCTACGAGTGCAATGAAATTGTCTTAAAACTGGCACTGCAAGTCATAAGTGAGCCAAACTTCATTGCTTTAGATGGTGATATTAAATCTATAGTAAAGTCACTATGGGATTTACCAAATGCCAGTACAGTTCTTTTCAGTCCTTCTCTTACACCAAAAGAGATATTTACTGATGTAAAATCAATTA
>JANTGV010000142.1 GCA_024762745.1 Sulfurimonas sp.
ACATATATGCATAAGAAGGTAAACTAAAATGAAAAGAAGAAATTTTATAAAACTATCTTTGGCAACGTATGCTTCACTTGCACTTCCAAATATTTCAAGTGCAGCAGATGTTGATCTTAGTCAAGTTAATTTTGATGAAACTATTTACAATGGTAATGGTGCACAGACTATTATGATATTTATGTATGGCGGCGCGAGCTCATTAGCTGGAAATCTCAGTAATATAGATGAGATTAAAAGTGAGTCACAAAGTGATTATGATAACTATTTTAATGGAGTGAATCCCACAGCAAGGGAGTGTTGGCAAGAGGCTGGTGGAACTCATATGGAAGATATGATGGATGCAGGCGATATGACGCTCTTTAGAACCTCTTTTTCTCAGGTAAGAGAGGATACAAATAATAAGGCTCATGGCTCATGTACTGTCCAGAACCAAAAAGGTTCATTTGATGAAGATGGAGGGGGAATCGTTGCAAATCTTGCGCAAATCCTCAAGAATAATAGTGTTATAGATGAGAACACTATACTCCCTTTTGTGACTCTTGAAGGGGAGTCTAATTTTTATGCAGAGGGGAGAGGACAGCTTCCAAGTTACCTTAAACCAGTAGGACTAAATGAGAGTTTTTCTAATCCTTACAATAGAAGTAGGGTAAGAGAGTGGTCTAAATATACGCCAGAAGAGAGGGACATTGCGAACTATAATGATTCAGAACTTGGTTTTGACCCGGCACTTGAAGCACAAATGAATACTTTGGCACAAGCTCATAACTCAAATATAAAAATTAAAGATGCCTTTGATAAAAGAAGTTCTTTGGGTGAGTTTATAGATGATATAGCAGATGCTACAACACCTAATTTAGGTGCAGATGCTTATCCAACAAATAGCAGTTTTGCTCGTAAGATAGAAGCAGCTATAAAAATTATGGATAATAATCCTGACACAAAGGTTATTACGATGAATACCGGAGGTTTAGGTGGTTGGGATGACCATAATGATGCCAGAAATTATGTTACAAGATCTGAAGCACTCTTTGCATCGCTAAAATCAGGAATGGCTCATTTAGATGCACTTGGAAAAAAGAATAAGATCAGTATCATGGTTTTTAGCGAGTTTGGTAGGAATGTAAATCTCAATTCTGCACTTGGCTGGGATCATGGAAACTTGCAAAATTTTTATGTATTTGGTGGTAAGGACTACTTTAATCATAGAGGAGTTGTTGGGGAGACTGAAGTCGAAGTTACGGGTGCAATCAATAGACTCTACCTAAAACCAAAAGCAGGAACTGAGCAGTTTGAGCATCTAAGTATTGCAGCAACGCTCTATAAAATCTTTGGTATTACAAATCCTGAGATTTTAACAGATGGAAACGGGGCTGTTGATCTTTCTTAGATGAAGATTTTAATAACTGGTGCGAGTAGCGGCTTAGGTGCTGAACTTGCACGCCAATATGCTACGGAGGAGAATGAGCTAATACTGTTGGCTCGTAGAGAGGATAAACTCTTTAAACTACGCAGTGAACTTTTTGAGAAGTGTAAAAGTGTAGATGTAGTTGTAGCTGATGTTACTGCGTTTAGTGATTTGCAAGAGAAAATAAATCAAATTGGCAGTGTAGATATGGTTATATTAAACGCAGGTGTCTCACTTGGACACTCAGATTCAATCCCTACTATAGAAGAGTTTAAAAATCTTTATGATGTAAATGTTCTTTCCAACCATGCAATTTTAGAGATACTGCTACCGCGTTTTAAGGAGCAACAAAGTGGAAAAATAGTTTTCATCTCTTCTTTAGCTTCACTTTTTTCAATGCCAAGCTCAAAAGTCTATAGCTCCTCTAAACGTGCTTTAAATGCTTATGCAGAGGGTGTTCGATATAAGTACCAAAAAGACAATATAAAGGTTATAAACATACTGCCTGGTTTTATTAAAAGTGAATTGACAGATAAAAATGAGTTCAAGATGCCTTTTTTGCTAGATACCCCGGAAGGTGTTGCAAGAATCAAAAAAGCGATAGAAAAAAATAGACGTGTATATGCATTTCCACTTAGGTTTTATTTAATCATTTCTAGCTTGAATCTACTTCCAAACTTCTTAAGAGAAAAAATAGTAAACTTCCTCCATTAATTAGATGTAAAAAATTACATTTTCTTCATTTGTTCCTATGGCCTCAACCCATCTGGTTCAAAACTTTAAAATTTATAATAGTGAGATAATGAGATGAGTAGTATAGAGACTATAGACAGTGTGTGTGCCTATTGTGGTGTTGGTTGTGACATAGCAGCACATGTTGATGTAAAAGAGAACAAAATAAAGAAGATTTTTGCTCATCCTGATGGGGCTACATCAGAGGGAAAGCTTTGTGTGAAGGGGACACACGGATATGATTTTGTTGATGCAAAAGAGAGAATCCAGGCTCCCCGTATTCGTAAAAGTTTCTTAGAAAAAAACCCTGAGATAAAAGAGACAATAGCAAGTAGTTTAACGAACCTTGATGATACATGGTATGAGACTGATTTAGACTCTGCTACAACTGCTGGGGCGATGAAGCTTAAAGATATTCAAGCAAGCTATGGTGAAAAGTCGGTATGTTCACTTGGAGGCGCACGTAGCTCTTGTGAGTCTGCATACTACTTCCAAAAATTTACACGTTACACTCTTAACTCTCCTCATGTTGATAACTGTGCAAGAGTTTGTCACTCACCATCACTTAAAGGAATGAGGCTGACTATTGGTGAGGGAGCAGCTTCAAATCCATTTGATGATATTTATAAAACAGAATTTATGATAGTTATGGGCTCAAATACAACAGAAGCACACCCCATTGTTGGAAACCGTATGATTAAGGCAGCACAAAATGGTACGCCGATAGCCTGTTTTGATGTACGTGAAATTGGGCTTCATAAGTTTTCAAAATATAAAGCAGTAACTCCACACGAAGCAAACTTACTTGTGTTAAATATGATAGCTTATACAATTATTACTGAAGAGCTATACCATAAAGATTTTATTAAAAACAGAACAAAAAACTGGGAGCACTTTAAAGAAAATATCTTAAAAGACCCCTATGCAAATCCGGAATTTTTCCGTGAAGTTGAAGGGTATGAGTACTTAGCAGATATGCTTCCAGAGATAGCACGTGAATATGCAACGAAAAAATCTTTAATTCTTTGGGGACTTGGAATCACAGAACATGTTGATGGCTCATACGCTGTAATGGCGATTGTTCACTTAGCACTCATGACAGGAAACATCGGTAAAGATGGAGCGGGGGTTATGCCTCTACGTGGTCAGACAAATGTTCAGGGTGCTTGTGATATGGGTATGCTTCCATACTACGCACCTGATTATTCGGCACCAAAAGAGGTTGGTCTTATGACACCTCAGTTAGTAGATGGAATGCTTGAGGGAACAATCAAGGGTGTGTTAAATATTGGTGAAGATTTAACACATATCCATCCAAATATTAATAAGCTTACAAAAGCTTTTGCTAACTTAGACCTTATTTTTGTTCAAGAGCTCTTTATGACAGATATTGCTAAACGAGCTGATATTGTTGTAGGTGTGAAATCCGCTTATGAGAAGACAGGTATCTATATAAACGCAATGAGAAAAGTACACCTCTCTACTCCACTTGTAAAGTCTGACCTTCCTGATGATTGGGAAGTGATTAAGCTTCTTGATGAGAAGATGGGTGGTGGTTATGACTTTAACACTTCTGAAGATATATGGGAAGATGTTCGTAAAACTGCCACAAATAGATTTACAGGTGCTTCATATAAGGTACTTCGCGAGAATGAAAAAGCTGGAATTTCATGGCCTATAACAGAAGAAGGTAAGGGTACTCCAGTTCTTCATAGAGAAGATTTTAGAACAAAAGATGGTATCGGTGCGTTTAGATATCATGGTTATAAACTATCTGGTATGATTGAAGAGAGTATCAATGGTAAGGTAAAGGGTTATCACTTGACAACTGGTAGAATTATGGCTCACTATAATAACTCTGCTCAGACAAAATATACTGAAAAGTTGATGAAACGTCACAAAGAAGATATTTTACTTGTGCATGAAGATGATAAAGCAGACTTTACAAGTGAGAAGGTAATTCTGAAAACTCAGTATGGTCAGACAAATCCACTTAGAGTGAAGTTTACCAATAAAGTACGTCCAAAAACACTCTATACAACTTTCCATCATGCTGATTCAAACCTGAACTTTATTTTTGGTGACAAGAGTGATGAGTTGATTATGACGGCTGCGTTTAAATCACTTCAAGTAGAAGTTATCTGCGCATAGATGAGTAGAGCTAAAGGAAACGCAGCAGAAGATAAGGCATGCGATTTTCTTTTAGAGGAA
>JANTGV010000143.1 GCA_024762745.1 Sulfurimonas sp.
AAAATACAAACAAATAATTTAATTAGATACCGAAAATTTTAGATAGGTATTAAAAAAGGAACTTTATATGGGACTTTATGATCGCGACTATGCAAGAGGTAACTCTTTTGCTTATGAAACTGCTTCAAGAGATGATTCACAGATAATCACTTTTGTTAAAGAGACATACAAACTATTTGCCGCTTCAATGATGGCAGGTGCTGTTGGTGCTTATGTTGGTGTGCCACTAGCTGGAACAATTGCAGCTTATTTTTGGCCGCTATTTTTCCTAGAAATAGGACTTTTAATTGGTCTTCACTTTGTTAAGCATAAGCCTGGTATTAACCTTGCGGTGATGTTTGGCTTTGTGTTTATGACAGGTTTAATGCTTGCGCCTTTATTAGCTCGTACACTTGGAATGAGTGGTGGTGCTTCTATTATTGGAAATGCATTTGCAATGACTTCGGTTGTATTTGGAGCGATGAGTTTTTACGCTATCAAAACAACTAAAGATTTTACTGGATATGGCAAGCCATTAATGATTGCCCTTTTTGTAATCATCGGTTTTTCAATTCTTAACATATTCATTGGTAACCCAATGCTTCATGTTATTATCTCTGGTGCTGTAGTTATTCTATTTAGTATTCTAGTTATTTATGATACTCAAAATATCATGGCTGGAAACTATGAAACACCAATTGATGGTGCTATAGCACTCTATTTAGACTTCCTCAATATCTTCACTGCTTTATTGCAGCTGTTTGGTATTTTCAATAGTGATGACTAAAGAAAATCTTTCGCCCGAACTCTTTCGGGTGATTGATGCAAATCTCAACCGCCTTAAAGAAGGTGTACGAGTTGTAGAAGATATCATGAGATATCGAGATAACAACAAAGAACTCTCCAAAAAACTCAAAGAACTTCGTCACAAAGCTAGAATAGATGAAACATATGAGCTACTCCTCCATCGTGACAGCATAAATGATGTACTCCGTCCTACTTTAAAGAGTGAACTCAACAGAACAGGCATTATAAGCATTTTAACTGCCAACTTCAAAAGAGCAGAGGAGTCTTCTCGCGTTTTAGAAGAACTTTTCAAACTTCATAATGCTGAATATAGTGAAAATTTTAAATATATAAGATATGAATTATATAATCTAGAAAAAGAGATACTCCTTAGTGAGATACCGAGTAAAAAGAATTAGGATTCAGACTACTCCTAATTACTTACAATAAACGCAACTTCGAACTCTAAATAATTAACAGGATACTCTCGCATCAACTTTTTTGTCTCTTTATAACTCAATACTCTTCTTGAAGCACTTACACCACTCTTTTTTATATACCTAAACATCTCTCTAGTTGATTCAAACTCTAGTTTATAACTTACAAGTTCAAATGCAGCATCAAAATATTTTTTCTGCAGCATCTCTATCTCTTCTGCGCTTCTTAATATTGGTTTTAAAGAGGCTGTAGCGTTTAAAGTTTTAAAAGTGTTTGATGTAAAGATAGCTAGGGCAACTGGAGCACCTAATCTTTTTATATTTTTAAAGACATTTTCAAGATCGTCTGCCCACTGTAAAGCAGAAGCAGAGATAATATAGTCATATTTTTTTTTCAAGAGCTTTTCAAAAAGTGACTCATCATTAAAATTGCCATTAAAACACTCTATATTTTGTGAAGATGGGTGTAGCTTTAACATTCCTTCAGCAAAATCAATCCCTACAAAATAGTCATACTTCCAAGATATACCTTTACAAACAGCTCCTCTTCCACAACCTAAGTCTAAAATATTTGTCGGCTTGCTATCAATATGTGAGAGAAGTTTATTAACAACCCTGTTTTGTATAACATTATAAGAACCGTAATGCTCAGCATATTTTGAAAACTCTGTACTGATTTTCATTTTTTATTTATTACCAGAGAGATGATAAAAATTGATATTACACAAAGAACAATTGTAGCACCAGAAGGTAGAGAGAAGTAAAAAGAGAGTATCATACCTGCTACAACACTTAAAAGTGCAAATAAAAGAGATATCATAACTGTCTGCAAAAACCCCACTCTATACTGCAGAGCTGAAACTGTAGGTATAACCATTAATGCTCCAACAAGAAGGGTTCCGACAACACGTATAGAGAGAGCGATAATAACTGCGACTACAGTAACAAGCAAAAAGTTTAAAAACTTCACCTTTATACCACTTGTCTTTGCCACCTCTTCATCATAGGATATAAAGTAGAGTTCTTTCGAGAACATTACAAGAAGTGCTAAAGATATTGAACCAAAAATCATAATAGTGATAACATCTTCACTACTCACAGAGAGAATAGAACCAAACAGATAAGAGAAAAGAGAGCTGTTAAATGCTCCTCCAAGCGAAACAATAATAACAGCAATAGCTAATGAACCTGATAATAATATGGAAAGTATTGCATCAGAGTAAAGTGAAAAAGAGGTTCGTAAGTACTCTATAATCCAGGCAGCTGCTATTGCAACTATGACCGCCATCCAGAGTGGATTATAGCCTGCAACCAACCCAACTGCCACCCCAACAAGAGCAGAGTGTGCTAAAGTTTCACTCATCAAAGAGTAGCGTTTTAATACTATGAATGTTCCACTTATTGATGCCAAAGTAGCTATAAGTATCCCTGCAATAAATGCTCTTTGCATAAATTCGTATTCAAATATTTCAAACATATTTAATGCTCATGCTTATGATTGTGAATAAGATGGGCTTCTATTCCATAAAGGGCACTCATATCTTCACAACTCAAAGTCTCTTTTGGATTATTACAGATAGTTGCTTTTTGATTAATTGTAAAAAGCCTACCTATATCATCTGCAATCACTCCAATATCGTGTGTTATAAAAACTATTGTTATATTTTCTTCCCTATTGAGCTTTGAAAGCAGTGAATAAAAGTTTTTTTGAGAAACCATATCTACACCTGTGTTAGGCTCATCTAAAATTAAAATCTCAGGTTCCGAAGCTAAAGCACGAGCAATCATAACACGCTGACGCTGTCCTCCAGAAAGTGTTCCAACCATTTTGTCTTTTAGGTCTAACACACCCATCTTAACCATGGCATCCCTTACTGCGTTTTTATCTTCTCTGCTCATACTTTTTAAAAGAGAACTTCTTGAGACTCTTCCCATATTAACAATGTCTTCAACCGTTGCAGGAAAATTCTCATCCACTAAAGATGCACGCTGAGGGACATAACCTATTTTATACCACTCATTAAAGTTTTTAATCTTTTTTCCATAAAGCTTTATAGAACCTTCTGTTGGCTTTTCCAGCCCTAAAAGCAGTCTAATTAGGGTAGTTTTTCCACCGCCATTTGGTCCAATGATTGCAATATACTCTCCGTTAAAAATCTCTAACGATATTGATGTAAGTATCTTTTGGCCTCTGACACTGAAGTTCAGATTTTTAACATCAAATATAGGAACTTTGAATTTTATCTGCACTCAAGAGCCTTAGAGATTTTGTCTAAATTCATATACATCATCTTCTCGTATGTAACATTGTTCTCTGCTTCATCTGCTGTAATATTCCCTAAAGGCTGCAGAACGTCTACTGAAACCTTAGCTTCATCTGCTATATTTTTAATCGCTCTATCACTTACAAAGGTTTCAAAGAAAACTGTAGATACTGCATGTTCCTTAACGTGAGATATCAATCTTGCCATATTTTTTGCACTTGGTTCAGCTTCTGGAGAAAAGCCACTCAAAGCTTCAACATGAAAACCATACTTGGTAGAGAGATAGCCTATAGCATTATGATTTACAATCATGGTATTTAGTTTACAAGATGAAAGAGCCTTTTTATAGTCTTTATCTAATTTTTTCAACATATTAAGATACTTATCTCTGTTCGTTAAATATAGCAGTTCATTCGAAGGAGAGAGTTTAATTAACTCTTTTGTAATGATATTTGCAGCTCTTGCCATATTGGAAAAGTCCAGCCAGTAGTGTGGATCAAGCTTATTGTGTGCACATTGATGATCATGAAACTCATGATGCTCATGCTCATCTCTCTCCAGCTCTCTAAGTCTAACATGTTTACTCATATCTATAACTCTATTTTTAAACTCAAAGCCATCTATCCAAGGCTCCAAACCTGCTCCGCTGAATAAAATAAGCTCACTATTGCTTATTTCTGTCATTGACTTAGGTGTAGGTTCATAAGCATGAGGGTCAACACCAAATGGAATAATATTAATGATTCCCAAGGTGCCCCCTGCGATATGTTTCGTTATATCATATAGAGAAAATGTACTTACGGCTATAACAGGCTCTCTATTTTCAATTTTTTCATCACCTTGTATTAAATATATTAATAATATTACT
>JANTGV010000144.1 GCA_024762745.1 Sulfurimonas sp.
ATGAGTTATTTAATTCACTCAGTATGGCAACAAGAGATCTGGGATTCAAACAAGCGTGCTATGAAATATATCTATGAGTACCTTGGTGGTCCAATCGAAGTTCAAAATCCTGAAGCTGATGTATTTGTTGTTGCTTCTGGTTGTGCTGCTGCACAAGCTAGAGAAGCATGGAGATATGCACAAGAAGATGGCTTAAGTGTTGGTTTAATCAAAGTAAGAGCTATCAGACCATTCCCAGTTGACGAAATCAGAGATACCGTGAAGAATGCTAAGGCACTAATTGTTCCTGAGCACAATATTATTGGTTGGTTATGTAAAGAGGTTAAATCATCTATACCAAATGGTGGTATTGTTGTAGAAGGACCTAGAGTATATGGTGGTATGACTCTTCCAGTTGAGCTAATTATGAAAGAAATTCATACAGCTCTCGGTTTAGAATACGACTTGAAACTATAATAAGGAGATAAAATGAGTTTAAAATATATCACTCCAGCAGAGAGATTTAAAAGATATCTACCAAAAGATTATGTAGAATTAGTTGACTATGGTCCATTTGGAAAAACCCAAGAAGAAGCAGGTCCAGGTAATATGGGTCAGTTCAAAGAACTACTTGAAGAGCACCCAATGTGTTCAGGTTGTTGGATGGCGTATTACATCAGACTAATTTTTGCTTCACTTCCAAACCCAGAAGAGACTGTTACATTAGGTACAGCGGGATGTGGTCGTTTGGCTATTTCACAAGCTGCAGTTCCATTTATTTACGGTAACTACGGTGATCAAAATGCTATGGCTTCAGGTTTAACACGTGCATTTAATTTACGTTTTCCTGATAAAAAGAAAGATGTTATTACTATAGCAGGTGATGGTGGTACTATGGATATTGGTTTCTCAATGACTATGCACTCTTGGATGCGTGGAGAGAAATTTACTACAATCATGCTTGATAATGAAGTTTATGGAAATACTGGTGGTCAAGAGTCTGGTATGTCTCCTCATGGTGCAGTATTGAAAATGGCTCCATTAGGTAAAAAAGGTCAGAAAATGCCTGCAACAGACTTAGCAAAATCAGCAGGTTGTGTTTATGTTGTAAGAATGTCTCCGACAAATATCAAAAAAGCAGCTAAAATTATCAGAAGAGCAATCTTTGTTGCAAGAGAAGTAGGTCCAACATTTATTCATGCTTACACTTCATGTAATATCGAATACTCTATTCCTACTGAAGAAGTATTTGCAGATGCTAAAGAGAAAGAGAAAACACGTTTTCAATTCGAAGAGTATATGACAGATGCAGCTAGAGAAGTAATTGAGCGTGTAGAAGCTGAAGAGAAAGCAGCAAGATTAGCTAATAAAGCTAAAAAAGCTGAGGAGGTATAAAATGGCTGAAAAGAAAAGATATAATATAAGAATCTCAGGACTAGGTGGGCAAGGTGTTGTTACAACTGCTCACATCCTCGGTTCTGCTATGGACAATGCCGGGAAATATGCATCACTAGTACCATTCTTTGGTTCTGAAAAAAGAATGGCGCCTGTTGAAGCGTATGTACGTGCATCAACAGACCCTATTTATGAAGTAGGTGAAGTTGTATATCCAGATATTATTATGATCTACCACGCACAAGTTGTGACACATGGTAAATCGTATACTATGCCTTTTTATACAGGTTTAAAACCAAACAGCTTAATTATCATCAATACTGATGCAGACGTACTTCAAGAAGAAGATATTAAAGTACTTAATGAGCTAAATGCAAAAGTTGTACAATTTGATGCTACAGAGTTAGCACTAAAAATTGCAGGTACTGAACTTGCAACAAATATGGCGATGATGGGTATGCTTCTTGGACTTACAAAACTTGTAACAGAAGAGAATATCGAAGCAGCGGTAAAAGAGAGATTCTTAGGAAGTTCATTTGTTGCTTCTGGTGGTACAGCAGCACTAGATTCAGCTATTGAAAAGAAATTTAAGAAAAAAGAGCAATTACTTGCAAAGAACATGGAAGTTATCAATAAAACTTTCGAGATGGCAGATTCTGTAGATTTAACTACTGATGATTTAATTGTTCAGTTTGACGTGTAAAAGAAAGGGAAAAAATGTATTATGTAGCAAAAGTTGATCCAGATATGTGTGCTGAGTATAAATGTACTACCTGTACACTATACTGTCCAGAGGCGAATACGCTCATGTTCGATAAAGAAAACAATACCTCTTGGGTTGACATGGATAGATGTAAAGGGTGTGCACTTTGTGTATATGTTTGTACAGATATGTTAGATCGTAATTGTATTACGATGGAAATGCCTCACGCAAGTGATGCGTAAACTCTCAACGCATTAGTCACTCTTTCGAGTGACTTTTCCAGATGATGACTCTCATCATCTGGCTATAAAATTAATCTAAATCTTCATTTCAAAAACTAATTTTAGAAAATATCGATAAAATAACACAATTAAAACCAAAAGGATTATAGTGGAAGTAACAGTAGAAAAAATTGATGATATAAACTTTATTATGCGTGGTACAGTTGATAACAATATGATCAGAGACAAAGTAACCGAACTTAAAAAACAAATAAAAGATGATAAATCTACAGATGAAGAAGTTGAACAAAATGCAGCGGGACAAGTATTTAAAGAGTTTATTGATGCTGGTATCAAAGAAGCAAATATTGATATAGAGACAATTTTAGGACAACCAGGACTTAAAAAATATGAACAACAAGAAAATAGTGTCTACTTTGAGGTAGAGGTAGCTATTAGTCCAGAGATAAATGTAGACATCGAGTATATGGATGTCGTACCTAGTTTTACTAAACCAGAAGCAGACCCTAAAGCAGTAGAAGCTAAACTTGTAGAGTTTGCACAGCAACAAGCTCCATTTTCAAAAATAGCTCAAGCAAGAGCAGTTGAAAATGGCGATGTTGCTGTAATCGATTTTAAAGGTTTTATAGATGGTATACCTTTTGAAGGTGGTAGTGCTGAAAAATTTAATCTTAAAATAGGTTCTAATTCGTTTATACCTGGATTTGAAGAGCAGTTGATTGGTATGGAGTATGGCGAAGAGAAAACTATTACCGTGACATTTCCTACAGATTATCAAGCAGAAGATTTAGCAGGAAAAGAGACTAAATTTGATGTCAAACTTCATGAAATACAAGAACAAAAAGCGGAAACTCCAGATGATGCTTTTGCACAAAGAATACTTAGTGATAAAGATGCCACACTTGAAACACTTAAAGGGAAATTAGCAGATCAAATAACATCTCAAGATGTATCACTGATCTACATGTCTGAACTTAAACCAAAGATTGTAGAAGGGTTACTTGGAAAATTTGATTTTACACTACCAAACAATATCGTAGAACAAGAGATAGATGCAAAAATACGTGAAAAAACAAGCTCTTATACTGAAGAGCAGCATAAAGTCTATATGGAAGACAAAGGTAAGTTTATGGAGCTTAGAGAGTCTGTACGAGACGAAGCAAAGGCAGCTGTTAAAATCTCATTGATTGTTGAAGCTTTGGCTAAAAAAGAGGGTGTAGAGGTACATATGCAAGAGGTACATGCAGCACTTGGACATCAAGCTATGATGACTGGACAAGATGCGCAAGAGCTTGTGAAATATTACGAAGAAAATAACTTGATGACAGCAGCAAAAATGGGACTCACTCAAGATAAACTCTTTGGTATCATGCTTGGGTTTAATCGATCTTAAAATAGACAATAAAAAGGAATACTATATGTATACTGTACAAATCGAACATGAGTGTGCATGTTTTAAAAAAAGTGAATATGAGAGTGAGAAAGCATTTGAAAAACAACAAGATGCCTATAACTATTCAAATATAGTAGCAGAGTTTATGAATGAAGAGTTTTGTGCGACACATCTATTTGTCGCACAAAGAGTAGGTGATAATGCATTTCTAATCAGAGTCACAGATAATCCAAATGCAGGTTCATGCGGTACTGGCGGATGCAATACTGGCAGTGGAAGTTGTGGCTGTTGATAAGATTCACTCTATGATCAGTCTAGTAAAAGGATAAAGGATAGAACTTCAAAATAGTATTACAAGAGAGAACCTCAGGGTATTGATGACCTCTTTTTATGAAAAAGCTATTTCCGATGAGGAACTAGGATCATATTTTACTAATGAATTTGGAGAAGACCTAAGGGATGACGATTGGGTTTATCACATAGAGCTTTTAGCAGATTTTTGGCTGGCTAAACTTTTAGGAGAAGATACATACTACGGAAACTTTATTGGTGCTCATATCAAGCTCCCACATATCGAAAGAGAGACATTTACAAGATGGGTAGAGCTTTTTTC
>JANTGV010000145.1 GCA_024762745.1 Sulfurimonas sp.
TTCCAATAAGAACGTCAAACTCTCCCAAACGCAGTGAACGGATAATTTGATTACGCTCTATAGTATCTATATCTGAGTGCATATACTGCACTTTTATCCCTAGGTCAGCAAGATATTTTGTCAGCGCCTCTGCCATTTTTTTTGTTAAAACTGTGATGAGAATCCTCTCATCTTTGATAATAATCTTTTTAATCTCATCGTGAATATCTTCTACTTGATTGTTAGATGGTTTTATTTCTATAATGGGGTCTAGCAGACCGGTAGGACGGATAATCTGTTCAGCTTTAACAGCAGACATTTCAAGTTCGTACTCTGCGGGAGTTGCTGATACAAAGAGATAGTGCGGTGCCTTGTTGATATACTCATCTGCCATAAGTGGACGGTTGTCAAGAGCTGAAGGTAGCCGAAATCCATAGTCAACTAAAACCTCTTTTCTTGCTCTATCTCCTGCATACATTCCACGATATTGTGGAAGTGAGACATGCGATTCATCTACTATCACAAGATACTCTTTATTATTTTGTGCAAAGTAGTCTAAGAGTGTAAAAGGAGCTTCACCAGGTTTTTTATCCGTAAGTAAACGGGAGTAGTTCTCAACCCCTTTACACATCCCTGTGGTCTCAAGCATCTCTAGGTCAAATTCGACACGCTGCTTTAAACGCTGGTACTCTACAAGTTTTCCCTCTTTTTGAAAATAATCGAGCCTTTCATCAAGTTCCTCTTCTATGCGTTTAATTGCTCGTGCCATTTTCTCTTGCCCAACACTAAACTGTGAGGTTGCATATATAGTGATGTTTTTGTGATCTTCAAGTCGCTTGTTATCTATAGTCTCAAAAGTGTAAATAGCCTCTATCTCATCGCCAAAAAACTCTATACGAATCGCTTCTTGTTCATAGTAGGGTGGAAATATATCTAGACTCTCTCCATTGACACGTATATGTCCAGAGTCAAAGTATGTATCGTTGCGAGCATAACCCATCTCTACTAAACGCAGCAGAAGCTTTTTTTGGTTTATCTCATCGCCAACCTCAAGTGCCTGTACCATATTTAAGTACTCTTGAGGATCACCAAGTCCATAGTTCGCAGAAACAGAAGCAATCACGATTACATCATCATAAGAGAGAAGATTAGCAGTAGATGAGAGACGCATACGCTCTAGTTCATCATTGATGGCACTATCTTTTTCTATAAATAGGTCTTGACGAGGTATGTAAGCCTCAGGCTGATAATAATCATAGTAAGAGACAAAATACTCAACATGATTATGAGGAAAGAACTGACGAAACTCTGAGTACAACTGTGCAGCTAAAGTTTTGTTATGAGTCATGATGATAGTAGGCATCTTTACATTCTCTATAACACGTGCCATAGTGTGCGTTTTCCCACTCCCTGTTACACCTTCTAGTGTTTGGTATCGATTTCCAGCAAGTATACTTTTACTCAGTTTTTCTATCGCTTTAGGCTGGTCACCTGCAGGTTGGTAAGGGGATTCTACTTTAAATTCAGGTTTCTTTTTCATTGGTGAAATTATAGCTAAATAGCTTAAATGGATGAGTTATTGAGAGCTTTAGCTATATATAGCTGCTGGAGGAGGATATTTATCTGTAGCACACTTTATTTCGACCCGTACCTTTTGCTTCATACAATGCGGTGTCAGCTCTTTTTATTATTGACTCAACTGTGTCATCAATATTATTTATTGTCACTCCTATACTAATCGTGTTATATCCAACTTCATCAAAGTGAACTTGAGATATTTGAGATCTTATCTTTTCGGCAAGAGTCATAAGATCAGTTTGATTAATTTCCGGACATATTATTATGAATTCTTCTCCACCCCATCTAAAAATATGGTCGCTTGAGCGTATAGTGCTTTGAATATTTTGTGAAATACCCATAAGTATTTTATCTCCGACCAAGTGTCCATAGTTGTCGTTAATATTTTTGAAGTGATCAATATCTAAAAGTAAAACACCTATATTGTGATTATATCTTTTTACTTTATCTAGTTCCTGCGTTAAAATAGAATCCAGTTTCGAACGATTATAAAGACCGGTTAATGTGTCTATCTCTGCATTACTCTTAAGTTCTAGTTCTTTTTGAAAAGTATTTTTTTGAGATACATGAAAGATATAACCGCCGACAAGCCCAAGCAACATACTAACTAACATCCAAATAGTGTGAGAGAAATAATCTAAATATTGATTCTCGTAAGCAATGTATGGATATGCTTCTCCTATTGTAAACACAATAGATGCGGCAAAAATTGCTTTGTTAAATCGCAGCCCTGAAATTGTAAAAATCCAAAATAGCATTAAATATAATTCAACTTGGTAGGTACTGTATGAATCCATTTTTGAAAATATATAAGCATGACACAAAGCAGCAATTATAGGAGATGAAATTAGTAAATTCTCTGAAATTCGCATATAAGTTTTTTTAGTAGATAAATATGAGATGAGAAATAGATAACTCGGGATTATAAACAACTGATACGGCACTAAAATGTTTTTCAAATGTTCCGGAGATAAAAATATATTTGATAACCCCAAAACAATATAAAGCATACCGGTTAATGCTAAAATATATTGAACCTGTTTTGTTGAGTATTCATATTGCCAAAGAATAAATTGAGAATTTATTTCTCTGTTTTCAAACCCCAAATCTATATTTTTTAAAAATAGAAACATATTAATCCAGCAGATTTGTCACCTGCAGGTTGGTAATGGGATGTTGCTTTAAATTCTGGTTTCTTTTTCATTGATGAAATTATAGCTAAATCGCTGTTTTTCTATTTATAGTAAAGTGCATTAAATAGTGGGGGGGGCTTTATACAATTACTTTATTGATTTTTGAGAATATTTCATCTAGTTTATCAGCTGTATTTGTTGCAGTGGTGCTAGAGTCATTTGGTATATTTAATTCCTCTTGAAGCTTGCTTGAAATGGTTTTTATTTCGTTAAGCTCATCATGAAGAGCATGTATGTCATTTGACTGTTCTTCAATGGCTTCAATATCCAATCTCTCTAGTAGTTCAGCTAGCTCCTCATGTTTTATAATCATTTGTGAATGCTCTGGTCCAAGTCTATTTGAGTCCAGATAGTTTTTTATTTGAGTATATGTATTTTCTAGTGAATCATATAGTGAATTGTCTATAGCCATTTATCTCTCTTTAATCTCTGATATTAGTGTATTGTATATTAGTAGAATCAAAATAAACACACATTAAGAATTTAATGAGTTTTTCAAAGACAGATATAAAAATAGTATTGTGAAATTACTTAAGTACATTTAGGACAGATACCTTTGATAATGATATCTTCTACAGTGTAGTTGCTAATCTCTAAACTAAAAGCATCTTTAAGACACTCTACACCGTTACAACTGTTACAGATAAAATGAGCATGGGGGGATTTTCTTACCTCGTAATATCTTTTTTTATCATTTGATTCAAAACTATTAATTATCGCTTTGTCCTCAAATTTGGAGATATTTCTATAAAATGTCGCCTTGTCCATACTTATTGTAGCTTTTATATCTTCATACGATAGAGGCTTTTGAGCATTTAAGTATATCTCTAGCAGCTCTTTTCTTGCCGAGGTTAATTTTAAGTTTTTTGTTTTAATGAGTTCTTCAATTTTCATAGTAGAGATAATACCAATAGATAACTTTAGATGCACTTATTTTATGCAACTAAGTCGCAATTAAGAGATTTGTGAGTAGAATTCGTCAATTAAAAAGGAGAATTGAGCCTATGAGTAAAATATTATTAATACTGATAATGGTATTTAGTACTGTTGTGTATGCTAAATCTGTCATTGTTGTAAGTATACTTCCACAAAAAACTTTTGTTGAAAAAATCACTAAAGATAAGTTTGATGTTGTGGTTATGGTTCAGCCTGGTAGTTCTCCACACTCCTATGAACCTAAACCATCACAGATGCTAGCTGTCTCAAATGCAAGTCTCTACTTGAGCATAGGTGTTGAGTTTGAGGAGGTGTGGTTAGAGAGATTTAAGGCACACAACAGCTCTTTAAAGATTGTAGACATTGCTTCAAATATATCCAAAATTGAGATGGGTAAAGGGCACCATCATGAGCATGAAGAGCATCACGATGAACATTTAGACCCGCATATTTGGACTTCTCCAAAAAATGTTTCTAAGATGGCAGCTAATATATACGAGGCGATAGTTACTTTAGACCCCCAAAATAAAAGTTTTTATAAAGAAAATTTAGATAAATTTATGCAAGAGATAGATGCTACTGATACACAAATCGAGAATATACTTAAAAA
>JANTGV010000146.1 GCA_024762745.1 Sulfurimonas sp.
CACATATAATGAAACCTTTAATGGATGAGATGTTTATTGCAAAAAAAGAGGAGATGCTCTATATAATTCCTCTCAGTTTAGTTGGAATCTACTTTGTAAAAGCTGTTGGTCGTTACATCCAATCAGTTTACATGAAATATATCGGTCAACATATAGTAACTAGATTCAGAGCTATCTTATTAAACAAAATAATCTCTTTAGATATGAGTTTTCTCTATGTAAATAGAAGTGGTGAACTTATATCAAGAGTAACAAATGATATTAACCGTATTCAATATTTTGTTGCAAATATGTTCCCGGATTTAGTACGAGAATCACTGACTGTGATTGCTCTTGTAAGTTATATAATTTATTTAAACCCCATGCTGGCTATGTATGCTCTAATAGTTGTTCCTATCGTTATCTATCCTCTTATGTATATAGCAAAAAAGTTAAAAAAATATTCACACCGTTCACAAAATAAAAATGCGGATGTTGTCAGTAGGCTTACGGAGGTCTTTAACAATAGCGAAATTATTAAAGCAAACGCAACAGAGAAGTTTGAGATGAAACGCTTTGATATTCAAAATTGGCAATTTTTTAAGATAAATATGAAGACTGTTTATGTTGGTGATTTAGTGTCTCCAATTATGGAGCTTATTGGAGCGGCTGGTTTAGCAGCAGTTATTTATATAGGTGGACGGGAAGTGTATAACGGAAATATGACAGTTGGAGAATTTACAGCATTTTTAACTGCAGTCGGTTTAGTTTTTGATCCTATTAAAAAGGTAGGCTCGATCTATGCAAAAATACAAGATGCAGTAGCTGCAAGTGAAAGAGTTTTCGAAATACTGGATAAAAAGAGTAGTATTGTAAATGGGAACATAAATTTAGATTCTGATATTTCAACTGTAGAGTTTAAAAATGTTACATTACTATATGAAGGCGCTTACGCTCTTGATAATGTCTGCGTCTCTATCAAAAGCGGGGAGAATATAGCATTAGTTGGAGATAGTGGAGGAGGAAAATCTACTTTTATCAATATGCTACTGCGTTTTTATGATCCAGACAGTGGGGAGATATTGATAAACGGTGTTGATTTGAAGGATTATGATAATGATTCACTTAAACATCACATATCGATAGTTTCTCAAAGAATATATATATTTCAAGACACCCTGGCTGCAAATGTTGCTTATGGTCAAGATGTAGATCTGGATAGAGTAAATGAAGCACTGCGTTTAGCAGATGCTTCAGAATTTGTATCTTCACTTGATGAAGGTATAGAGACAATGATGGAAGAGTTTGGAGCGAACCTTTCAGGTGGACAGAGACAAAGAGTGGCAATTGCAAGAGCAATATATAAACACTCCTCCCTACTTCTTTTTGATGAAGCAACATCAGCACTTGATAATGAGAGTGAAAAACGCATACAAAATGCACTTGATGAGTATGCAAAAGATAAAATAACTATAACTATCGCACATAGACTAGGGACAATTAAATATGCTGATAAAATTTTGGTTATGCAAAAAGGTGCAATTGTAGCAAGCGGAAATCATGAAGAACTTCTAAAAAGTTCCGATGTGTATCAAAGATTAGCTGGAAAGTTTGAGGAGTAAAGAAAGTGAATCATGTATTAAAATTAATTGGTAGAACTAAAGAGCTGTTTGAGAGCGATATTAACAACAATGAAAAAGATCTTAGTAAAATAGTTTCTAGTTCTAGATTTTTAGTTATCGGTGGTGCTGGTTCAATTGGTCAAGCTGTTACAAAAGAGATATTTAAACGCCATCCTAAGAAGCTTCATGTTGTAGACATTAGTGAAAATAACATGGTGGAACTTGTACGTGATATACGAAGTTCATTCGGATATATTGATGGTGACTTTCAAACCTTCGCTCTTGATATTGGCTCTTTAGAATATGATGCTTTTATAAAAAGTGATGGGAAATATGACTATGTACTAAATCTTTCAGCACTAAAGCATGTAAGAAGTGAAAAAGATCCATTTACTCTTATGAGAATGATTGATGTAAATGTTTTTAATACTGATAAAACTCTACAACAGTCTATCGATAACAAAGTAAAGAAATATTTTTGTGTTTCAACGGATAAAGCGGCGAACCCTGTAAATATGATGGGAGCAAGCAAAAGAATTATGGAGATGTTTTTAATGAGAAAATCATTAGATATTAAAATCTCTACAGCTCGTTTTGCTAATGTTGCGTTTAGTGATGGCTCTTTACTTCACGGGTTTAATCAGAGAATACAAAAAAGCCAACCAATAGTTGCTCCAAATGATATAAAACGCTACTTTGTAACGCCTCAAGAGAGTGGAGAACTGTGTTTGATGTCTTGTATATTTGGAGAAAACAGAGATATACTCTTTCCTAAATTGAGTGAAGATTTAGATCTTATTTCTTTTGCTGATATAGCTGTTAAATATCTTAAGAACTTGGGATATGAACCTTATTTGTGTAAAGATGAAGATGAAGCTAGAGAGTTGGCAAAAATACTTCCCAAAGAGGGAAAATGGCCTTGTCTGTTTACTGGAAGTGATACAACAGGTGAGAAAGACTTTGAAGAGTTTTTTACAGATAATGAAACCTTAGATATGGCAAGGTTTGAAAACCTTGGTGTTATTAAAAATGAAGCAGAATTTGATGAAGAGCTACTTAACTCTTTTGAGAGTAAAATAAAAAGTTTTAAGCAAAACTTGTCGTGGAAAAAAGAAGATATTGTAGAAGAGTTTTTCAAAATGATACCGGGTTTTGGACATAAAGAGACTGGTAAATATCTTGATGGAAAGATGTGATGTATAAAAAAGTAGTAGATTTTATTCAACAGCTATATCAAACCAAAGAGTTCCTTCCCCTCCATGAGCCAAGATTTTTTGGTAATGAAAAAAAGTATTTAAATGATTGTATTGACTCTACATTTGTATCAAGTGTAGGTAAGTATGTAGATAAGTTTGAAGAAGAGTTTGCTAAGAGAGTGGGCAGTAAGTATGCAGTGGCAACTGTCAACGGTACTTCTGCTTTACATATTTCTCTAATTCTTAGTGATGTTACAAAGGACGATGAAGTCATAACGCAACCATTAACATTTATAGCTACATGTAATGCTATAAAGTATATAGGAGCAGAACCTATTTTTGTTGATGTAGATTTAGATACTATGGGTTTGAGTCCACAATCTTTAAAAGAGTTTTTAAAAGCTAACTGCGAAATTGTAGATAACCGATGCATAAATAAAACAACGCAAAAGATTATAAAAGCTTGTGTTCCAATGCATACCTTTGGACACCCTTGCAAGATTGATGAAATTCAAGAAATATGTGATGCGTACAATATTGCTTTAGTGGAAGATGCTGCGGAGAGTTTAGGAAGCAGTTATAAGGGCAAGCATACTGGAACATTCGGTCGACTTGGTGCTTTTAGTTTTAATGGAAACAAAATTATCACAAGTGGTGGTGGAGGAGTCATTGTGACAGATAGTGAAGAGTTGGCAAAAAAAGCGAAACATTTAACAACAACTGCCAAAGTTCCTCATAAATGGGAATATGTCCATGATACAATAGCTTTTAATTACCGTATGCCAAATCTAAACGCAGCACTGTTGGTTGCTCAACTTGAACAGTTAAAGGGTTTTCTAAAATCTAAAAGAGATTTAGCCCTAAACTATAAAGAGTTTTTCGAAGATTCTGATGAAATAGATTTTATAAAAGAACCAAAAGATTCTCAATCAAATTATTGGTTACAAGCTGTATTAGTTAAAGATATTGTAAAACGCAACGAGTTCTTAGAATATACCAATACGAATGGTATTATGACAAGACCTATATGGAAACTAATGAATGAGTTGGAGATGTTTAAAGATTGTCAACATGGTAATTTAAAAAACTCTAAATATTTGGAAGAGAGAGTTGTAAATATAACAAGTAGTGTAATAGTATGAAAAAAGAAAAAATTCTTCTTATAGGTGGTGGTGGTCATTGTCGAGCTGTTATCGATGTACTTGAACTAGAAGACAAGTATGATATTGCAGGGGTAATTGATAAAAAAGAGCTTGTTGGAGAAGGTGTTCTTGGTTATAAGGTCATTGGGTGTGATGGTGATTTAGAGGAGTTATTTAAAAAATATAAATATGCAATTGTAACTGTTGGACAGATTCAATCAAATGCTTTACGAGTAAAGCTTTTTAATTATTTAAAGAGAATAGGGTATAAATTACCAGTTGTTATTTCTCCTTTAGCATATGTTTCTAAACATGCAAAGATAGGTGATGGAACAGTTGTAATGCAC
>JANTGV010000147.1 GCA_024762745.1 Sulfurimonas sp.
ACCAACATAGTACATCAAGATACATAGACCAAGACCACCGGCAGAGATTAGCATCTCAGCAGAAGAGGGGAAATAGTCTATCCACGTTGGCGCAAGTTGATATTCTGTTTTTTTAAGCATCTGTAGTGGTTTAAGTTGTGTATCGTGTACAAGGTTGTATCTCATAAAGAATATACCAACTATACCTATTATTGAAGCCCAAAACATAAGTACTGGCTTTTTACCCATAGTTGTAAGTACAACAATAAGCGGCAGAACCATTGCTAGTAAAACTTCGGCCTGAAAAGTCCAAGAGCCAAGAATATGTAGAGCCACTTCTGCACGATTTGGCATACCACCATAGATATCTGTTAGCATCTTCCAAATAACAAAAAAAATCAGTATAGAGATAAGAAGTCCTTGTATTTTAGCTAAACCCCCTAACATCTTTTTGGCCTTATCTGGAAAGTTTAGTTTGTATCTAAAGCCCATAAGAATGAATGCTAAAAATACACCTGTGATAAACGCAGTCAAAATAAAGTATGTTGGATAAAATACACCGTTAGAGATAGGACGTGTGTTTAAAAATCCAAATACTCCACCTAGGTTTGAGTGCGCAGCAAGACCTACTAGTAGTCCAGTAAGTCCAAATATCTTAGCTTTTCTCATATCGTTGTTTATTAAAAAGTAAAACTCAATAATCATAAAAGTAAGATAAAGACCATAAAGTGTACCCATCCACCAGATGGCAGATGTAAGACCAGGACTTAATACATTGTATATAATCATAGTAATAGGGTGTCCAATCTCAAAAAGAATAACAGCAAAACCAGCTAAGATAGTTACAATAGAGCCAAAAATAGCACGCTTGGAGATCATCATATAGTCTTTAAATCCAAAAACATCACCTAGTGATCCGACAATGCATAGACCAGTAGAGCTAACAACAAAGAAGATATATACTGCTAGTAATAGACCCCATGGATGCTCTCTTGTTACATTATAAGCGTGGTGACCATGTGATAAAAACATTGCAACACCGACAACAAACGCAGCGAGAAGCGCTAAAGTAAGAACAGCAACAAGCATATTTGTTGGAGTTTTTTCAAAACTAAAGAGTGATTTTATGGAGAAATCTTCTCTAAAGGGAATATTTATAAAACCTATTTTCATCATTTTCTCCTTATGTTAGGTAGAACAGTTTTGGATTTGTGCCAAGATGAGGTTTAAGAGTGTAGTGTTCCCTTGTTCTAAGTACTTCACTGATTTCGCTATCTGGGTCATCAAGGTCACCAAAGATTCTTACTTTTGTAGGACAAGTATTTTGACAAGCAGTAGTCGTCTCACCACGTGCGAGTCTTGTTTCACTACAGAAGTTACACTTATCAACTGTCATTGTTCTATCATCAACATAGCGTGCATCATAGGGACAAGCTGTTATACAGTAAGTACATAAGATACACTTCTCAGCATCAACTCTAACAACCCCGTTATCATCAGTATAAGTTGCTTCTGTTGGACACACATGTTGACATGGTGCATCATCACATTGCTGACATTGACTAGGTTCGAAAATATTTGAAGTGATATCTAGTAGAGGGTATTGCCCCTCTATTTCACCAGTACCGACCCATATTCTATGCTTATCCGCACCTAATAAGATACCGTTTTCCTCTTTACATGCTACTTCGCAAGCCTTACAGTTGATACAATTTTTATAATCTAGCGCTATTCCATATCTAGCCATAATTTACACCTTCTTTATTTCAACATTAGTTTCATGCATAGCAGCTGCACCATAAACAGGCTCTATAACATCTTCAATAACTGCATTATCATTACCGCCATTTTTGTATGCCCAGGTAAGCGCTTCACTCTCTCCACCAAAACCGTGAATAAAGTAGACCTGATCAGGAGCCACCTTTTCTGTGGGGTATGCTTTGAGACGCGTGCTTCCAATACTTGAACTTACTTCAATCATGTCTGCGAACTTAATACCTTTTTTCTCTGCAACTCTTTTATTTATCCAGATAAAGTTTTCAGGCATAAGGTCTCTAAGCATCGCATTGTTAGCAGTTCCACTTTGAGTAAACTGTGCATGACGACCAGTAAGAAGTTTGAACTTACCTGCAGGAACATGAAATTCGTACTCGTCTTTCCAGACAGGGTAAGCATCTATGCCTTTAGCTGTAAAAGAGTCTATAACACACTCTACTTTACCGGATGGAGTTACAGGTTTACCACCTTTTGTACTGTAGTATTTTTTGTTTTCAGGGTAATATTGGAATTCATTTGCAGCTAACTGTTTGTAGTACTTATCTTGTTTAGGATAAAAAACGCCATCTTTATGAAGTTTTTCTGCTGCACCTATATACATAGCAACTGCATGATGATTAAGTTCCTCTTGTGTATGTATGAAAGGAAGTGTTAAATTAAACTCAGAATATGCAGTTTCCTCTCCTTCTTCTTCGATTAAATCTTGAAGTTCTTCATCATGCTTTTTACTTATTTCAAAAAGAGGTTTAGAAATCTTAGTAGTTAAGCCTTTAAGTATCTCTATTACAGGCTTTGTCTCATACATCGGTTCAATAACTTTATTTCTTACAGCAAATGACGGCTCAATCCCACCAAATGTTTTGACCGGATCTGTCCTCTCTAAGTACGTACACTCTGGAAGTACAACATCGGCATACATTACTGTATCACTTGGCATTGTGTCTATAGTTACTACTAGTTCCATTTTTCTAAGCATCTCAGCAGTTTTTGCACTATTTGGCATATTCATCATTGGATTATGTTTATAGCAAAACATACCTCTAACTTTATAAGGCATCCTATCTTCTAAATAACGATTTCTCCAACCTATCCAAGAGCCACCACCAGATACAACAGCACAGTCATCATAACCCTGTTTTCCTCTTGAATCTGTGCTTTTTACAATGGCTCTAGCTTGTGCTCTATCATAGAGAGGCATTAGACCTTCATGTTCTTTAAGTGGAAGTTTAGAACCAAAAATAAGACCACCTTTGTTGTCTATTGCACCGTGCATTGCTTGAAATATAGCCATTGCACGACGAAGTTGGAAATCATTTTTTGAAAATGTAGATCTTCTACCAGGGTAGTAGATTGCTCTAGGGGCTGCAGCAGCAAATTCTCTTGCAACTTTATAGATATCTTTAGCTTTTATACCCGTAATAGGCTCTGCCCACTCTGGAGTGTAATTGTTCTCCAATATACTCTTGCTGTACTCTTCATAACCATTGAAGTTTGCTTCAATATATTCCTTGTTTTGCAACTCTTCCGTAAGTGTGACATATGTAAGGGCTAAAACAAACGCCAGGTCAGTACCAGGTTTAATCGCGAACCATTTGTCAGCTTTTGCAGCAGTGTTAGAGAACCTAGGGTCAAGACAGATCATTTTTGCACCACGCCCTTTGGTGCGTTTAAAAATATCCATAGTGTCGGGCGTGACAATAGCTTCTGCTCTATTTGCACCTGCCATGATTATATACTCTGCATTATCAAGATCTGCTTGAGGATAAGCACCAAGTGTAACACCATATCCCGATGAAACTGTTTGTAGACAGACTGAGGCATGGTTTAACCAGTTTGAAGAGCCAAATGCTTGATAGAACTGCTTGAATGTGTGTTCAGCCATACCTTCACCGGCACAAAAGAGCATTGATGAGCGGTTATCTTCCTCTTCATCAAGTATCTTTCCAAGTCCTGGGAATTTATCTGTACCGTTTAGAATAGCCTCATAAGCTTCATCCCATGTAACACGTTTAAATTTACCCTCTCCCTTCTCACCAATTCTTACCATTGGGTACTTTAATCTGTCTGGATCGTAGAGCGCTTGCATAGCTGCATTTCCTCTAGCACATAACATATTTTTAGATTTTGGGAACCTTGGATTTGGATTTAGTTTTGTAACGATACCGTTTTCGACACGAGCTATTGCAGCACATTTATTAACACACATTTCACATAGTGTAGCAACCTCACGTGCTTTTTCTGTACCCGTCTTCGTATTGTGAAAGGAGACCGGACCAATTGCCTTTTCAGGAGTTCCGTGCTCATTAGATAAAAGATTTGTAGCTGCTGTTGCGCCAACAACACTCATCGCCACTGTGCCTTGTAGAAATTTTCTTCTTGATAATGCTACTTCCATAAGCGATACCTCTTAGAATGTTTTTCTAAATAGCTTTCAAGCAGTAACATATTTCTTAACTATTACTTACAGAAATACTATAGATTTAACTATTGTATTCCAATTTATCTTATAGATAACTTTAGTTAATATTA
>JANTGV010000148.1 GCA_024762745.1 Sulfurimonas sp.
CAGTCTTCCTCAATTCTTAAAGCTTCGTCTATAATTTGTTGATTTTTATCGCTACTCATATTTCACCCCTTACTTCTCCAGTAAAGAGTTTTTGCATTAGTCCTTTTTTTTCTTCTTCTTCTTTACTTAATTGTTTGTATAAGAGTTCTATTTCTTTTGATGCAAGGTATAGTACTTCAACTATTTTTTCTTGCTCACCTGTTGATGGTAGTAAAACTTTTAAGTTTTCTATATCACCTTTTTGTATATTTGGTAAACCTGAACCTACACGTAGCTTCATGATCTGCCGTTCAATATTTTTTAAATATTGATAAATGAAATAGCTATTCTCCTTTAGCTCTTGAATTGTATAACAATGTCCGCCACTCCAAAATTTTGTAGTAATGTAGTTTACAAATCCACAAGAATTACCACCTTCACTTATAGTTATAGTATTTTCATTTGTATTATAACTGTCAGTATATCCTGAGGGATTAATACCTCCATTTATTGCTGGATACTGACCGTCATCTGTTAAGTCTAATTTATTAAGTTGTGTTCCTTTTTTAATTCTACTAATCTCAGATAATTTTACTTTTCTCCATTGATCATTAAAACTTGTAAATCTTACTTTACCTGTTAATAACTTTTGCATTAGAGCTTTTTTTTGAGCTTCTTTCTCAGATATTAAGCTTTTTAAAGTTTCTATCTGAGAATTTGAAGTTTTAAAGATTTTATTTAACTTCTTAATTTCTTCAATTTTCGCAGGAATGTGTACAGGAAGTTTTTTAAGGTCTTTTATATTGATACCTTTTACTGCTTGCCCAATATTATTATCCCTTAAATGGTTTTCAGCAACTTTACTTGTCAGATAATAGTATATATAATCTCTCTTATCAGGATCATCAACTCTAATTCTTGCTACATCTCTTGTAATATTACCGCCATTTAAGCTTTCAGGAACTATTGCAACTCTTCCAATTGTACCCCTTATAGCGATGACAATATCTCCAGTTTTTAATCGTGATCTTGTATATTCACTATCTATCTCTGGAGTAGTTTTTTTAACTGTATCTACATTTATTTTACCATCTACTATATCTTTAACTTCTACTGCAGGCACACCTGTTTCTTGTGGTACACCTGTTTTAACGATACCGTAGCAAATTGAGGCATTAACATACGTTGACAGTTCTTGATTCTCAAGTTCTTGTAATTGCGCACTCATTTTATAATCCTAGTTCATTAAGATAATTATCCATTTGAGATCGTATTGTTTTTAACTCATTTTCAAGTTCAGCTATATTTTTCCTTGTTACTTCTAAATCAACAGGTGCTTCTTCTTCGAAGGTATCTATATAACGTGGTATATTTAAGTTGTAATCATTCTCTTTTATTTCCTCAAGAGTTGCTATGTGACTATATTTTTCTATCTCAGTTTTATTAGCATATGTATCTAATATTTTTTGGATATGCTCATCATCTATATTATTTTGATTTTTATCTTTGTTAAAATCTTGACTAGCATCTATGAATAGGATATCTGTTGTATCCCTTTGTTTTTTAAATATTAATATTGAGGCAGATATATTTGTTCCGAAGAAAAGATTAGCAGGAAGTCCTATTATTGCATCAAGTAAGTTCTCTTCAATAAGTTGCTTTCTTATTCTCCCCTCACTAGCAGATCTAAATAGCACTCCATGCGGAAGTACTACTCCCATGCGTCCATTTTCATTTAGTGAAGCTATCATATGCTGTATAAAGGCATAGTCTCCTTTACTTTTTGGTGGTACTCCTCTCTCAAATCTTTTAAATGTATCATTTGAAGCCTCATCTGCTCCCCATTTATCAAGACTAAATGGTGGATTGGCTACTACTACATCAAACTTCATAAGTCTATCGTTTTCGAAATGAAGTGGATTTCTAATTGTATCTCCCCATTCTATTTTTGCATCATTGATCTCATGAAGATACATATTCATTCGGCTAAGTGCGTGTGTTTGTCCATTTTTCTCTTGACCATAGATTGCAAAGTTTGGAGAGCCTACTTCTTTTGAGGCTTTAATAAGAAGTGAACCTGATCCACAAGTTGGGTCATATATTCTATCTCCCTCTTTTGGTTCTACTAGTTTTGCTAGAAGTGTTGAGACTTCACTTGGTGTAAAGAACTCTCCACCTTTTTTACCTGCATCACTTGCAAAGTGTGCGATTAGGTATTCGTAACTATCTCCAATGATATCTGCACCAGTTAATTTGCTTGGGCTTAAATCTAATCTTGAGTCACTGAAGTCTTCTAGTAAATGCTTTAAGATTGCATTTCTTTCTTTTGTATCTCCAAGCACCTTTTTATCGTTAAAGTCTACATTTCTAAAGATACCCTCTAATTTTTCGGCATTATCCTCTTCTATTCTCTCTAGTGCTTTATTGATTACTTCTCCAAGGTTTGGAGCTTCTTTATGTTTGAGTAGATATTCAAATGTACAACTCTCATCAAGTACAAATTTTTCTCTTTGAAGTGCACGTTTAACTCTCTCTTCATCTCCATTGTATTTTTCATTTAGAGTTTGAAGTTTCTCTTTGTAAAAGTCTGATAAATATTTAACAAACAGCATACTGAGTACATAATCTTTGTACTGTGAACTATCCATTGTACCTCTAAAGGTATCACACGCTTTCCATACTACATTGTTTATTACTTCTTTTGATGTCATCATTTATTTACTTCCTTTTTTAGTATTGTGTCTAACAATTCATTTTTGAATTGTGTTTTTAGTTGTGAGAGTTCCTCAAGTAACTCTATCTCTCGGTTTGCAAGATTTAGCATTGATACTATTTTTTGTTGTGTTTCTTGTGAGGGTAGAGTTACTTCAAGATCATTCAAGTCTTTGGCTTTGATCATTAGGATTGTTGTCCCTTTTACTTCTTTACGAAGCTTTGCTTGTGTGCTGTTGGAGTTTATAAAGTGAGTTAGATATATACTATTTATATCTGTTTTGGGTTTTATGATTGCCATAAGTGCAGGTACGATCAGTCCTGAACTGTTTTCATCTATATATACTGCTATATTTGGCTCTCTAAGTCTTACTAATATATCCCCTTTTCCAGTGATATAGTTTGAACTCAATTCCTCTTTAGCAATAAATTCATCTAGTTCATTTAATATTAGTGAACCAGTAGGGGAGAATGATTTTAATGTTACAGCTTTGTATTTAAAGAAGATATCATCATGTATGTCACCTTTTTTTCTTGCAAGTGGTAGTCCAGTTCTGATATTTGATAGTTTTTCTAACTTCATTGTCACTCCAAAATTTGTTTTACATTCATAATAATACATTTTTTGTTGGTCAATGTCAAGTGTAAAATGTGCTATTTTTAAAATAGTACACTAGTTTATTTGGAGTTATTTATTAATAATGTTATCAATATGGTTTTTATTGTAATTGTTAACCCAATCATCAATCTTCTCTTTTTCAGCAATCACTCTACCCGTAGGCTTATGATAATGCACCCCTTCAATCCAGTCTTCCTGCACAAGTTTATACACTGAACTGTCAACACTATTTAGGATACAGAGTAGTATCCATTTAAGTGCTCCTTTCGTTTCGCAACAACTGGTTTTCAAAATCATGTGGTGACATGTAATTCTTACTTGAGTGCAACTACTGTCTGTTGCAGAACACTTCGATATATTCAAATATCGCTTGGTTAGCTTGGCTCAGCTGATTAAGCACTTTATCCTCTTGACAATCAACTTTCAACCAATGATAATAACTACTGCGTGAAACTTCTAGCAAACGGCACATCATCTCTATACTAAACGCATTGCGGTACTCTTTTTCCCCGGCATACTTCAGTAAGTTTCTTGTGTGAAGTATGCTGCTGCCTTTTTTAGGATTTCTCAGTCCTTTTTTACATCGGATAACTCTTTACGAAGACAACAATTCTCTTCTTCTAAGCTCTCTTTAAAAGAGCTTTTTCATGAGGATTTGAAGCTAATATTTCGTAAGTTATGTTTTTTTTGATAATCGCGTAACCATGCATACAATGTTTTGTTACTCACGACATATGCTCGTTATATTAATCGAAAAGATAAAAGGAGAGGTACTTTTTTAAAAGAAACAATGTCAAAAAATGATACTATCTTAAAATCAATTAGCTTAAAGTCCGTAATTTAGGGGTTGAAAAAGTTGTGGCTCCGGATACTGGATTCGAACCAGTGACCAAGTGATTAACAGTCACCTACTCTACCGCTGAGCTAATCCGGAATAAAAGTGGCGGACAGAGAG
>JANTGV010000149.1 GCA_024762745.1 Sulfurimonas sp.
TAGGAAAACTATGAAAATAAAACACTCACTTATCACACTTTTAGCACTCTCAACGCTTAATGCACAAGAGCTTAGCTTAGACGCAATCAGTGTAACAGCAACAAAAATATCAACAGCAACTAAAGATGTATCACAATCTATCGCAGTAGTAGATGAACAGACTATAGAAGATAAAAACATACTCAATGTGCAAGAGGCAATAGAGAATATACCGGGTGTAAATGCAGAGTCATCTACGAATTCGCCAAGTCCAAGACTTATAATCAGGGGAGCAGGTCTTAAGGCACGATACGGTGTTAGAGAAGTCATGGTTATGAAAGATGGAGTTCCATTAACTGACCCAGACTCATTTACACGATTTGATTTTATAGATATGCAGGATGTTTCAAGTATTGAGGTGCAAAAAGGACCAGGTTCTATAAACGCAGCAAACGCAACTGGCGGTGTTATTCAGCTTATAACAAAGTCAGTTTTTGAAGATGCTACAAACAGAATTAAGGTGGGAGCTGGAGATGATGGACAGCATAATGTTAATCTTAAAGCTGGCGGAGCAATAGGTGATAATGATTTTGTGAACTTCACATTTTCAAATCGTGCGATAGATAATGACTGGAGAGATAACAATGACTTCGATGCGACGCAAGCTACTCTAAAGTATGGACACATTTTTTCAGATGACTCAACGATAGAGACAGAGCTATCGTACACTGAGTCAAATATGAATATCCCAACATCAATGACGGCTGATGAGTTTGAAGAGTTTAAAAAGACGGGTGAGCAACACGATACAGAGGCACAGTGGCAGCATAGTGCGAGAGACTCTAAAATCTTTGCTGTAAATGTAAAGTATGAAAAAGAGATTGGCGATCTGCTTTTAAAACCAAGATTTTACTTTAATACTTGGGAGCATTTTCATCCAGTTACAGGTATGATAAACGATAGTGATGATAATAATGTTTATGGAACAGACTTAGAGTTAAATTATGACCATAAACTCTTTAATAACAAAGCATCTCTTGTAGCTGGTGTGACTTATAAAACAGATATCACTAATGACGCTAAGAAGTATGAATATAGGGATATTGAATATGCAGTAGGCTATGGTGGAGCTACAACTATCAGTAAGACTTTATCAAACGAGAAGGGTGACTTGGCACAAATAGAGGATAGTACAACAACTCTTTATGGTGCCTACTTTATGGAGACACTCTCTTTGACAAATGATTTTAAAGTAGATGTAAGTACACGAATAGATAAGCTGAACTTTGACATAAGTGGCAATGAGATTACAGCTTATGATTATGGAGCAAAAAATTATGTTAGCGGTGCAGGATTGTATAACATAGATAAAGAGTATGACCTTTTCTCTGCAAAATTAGGAGTGATATATAAAGTAACAGACTCTACAAATATTTATACTTCTGTTGCAACAGCAAATCAAGCACCTACAGGAAGTGAGATTGAAGCGGCACAAGATGAGGGTATTTCACTAGATAAGAGTACAAGTATAAACTATGAAGTTGGTATTAAAACAAGAGCAAAAAATATCACATATGATTTAGCAATTTACCAAAATGATGTTGATGATGAGATTGTACAGATTAAAGATGCTGATGGTAATGTAATCTATGACAATGCCGGAAAAACGCAAAAAAGAGGTTTAGAATTTAATACTGTATACAGAGTTATGGAGTCATTAGATTTAGGTGCTGCATATGCTTACAGTGATTATAAATTTATAAAGTTTGAAGAGCAGGTTGGTTATGGTCCTTTTGCCTCTTGGGAAACCAGAGATGACAACTATCTGCCATATATTCCAAAACACCAATACTCTATGTTCGTTGCGTTTAGAATGGATAATGGTTTCAAAGCGAGGTTAACTACTAAGAGTTGGGGAAGTTATTATATGGATAATGCAAATACTCAGAAGTATGATGGCTACGACTTTGTGACTGACCTGATGTTAGGGTATGAGTATAAAAAACATAATATACAGTTAAATATTAGAAACTTAACGAATGAATACTATGCAATGGAAGCTCTAAAAGATGCAAATGGCAAAGAGTCGTATAAAGCAGCAGCACCGAGAAGTGGAATGCTGACGTATAGTTATACGTTTTAGGATTAAAGAATGGTAGATTATCAAAAAAGGGACTGGAATGATATTTACAATATTCTTCTCATAGGATTTATATTCAAGAACCCTATTTTTATTAGACTACTTCAAGTAGCAGTTATGGCACTTTTTGTCTATGCCATAATATTTGGTGTTTTATATCCTACTAAAGAGGAGAACATCTTTACAACGGCAGTTTTCTGGTCTCTTTTTTGGCCATTTTTTATAGTTGTGACTCTATCAACCTTTGGTAGAGTTTTTTGTGGAATCTGTCCACATGGCTTTATGGGCAAGTACATTACAAAATTTGGTCTAAAGAAAAAGATGCCAAAGGCTCTTGCTAATCCATACATAGGAATTTTGTTACTTGTCATAGGATTTTGGGTTGTTTACTATATCTACCCAGAAGCTTATAAAACACCTATAGCAGCTGCAATCTTGTTTACAGTTCTTACACTCCTTGCAATTGTTTTCTTTTATATATATAAAGATATGAGCTACTGTAAATCAATCTGTCCTATTGGTACACTTATGAAAGCTTTCTCAAAAGTATCTTTTACAACGCTCGGAACATATGAAGAGTCATGTAAAGATTGTAAAACATTTGAGTGTGCTACGGCTTGTTCGTACAATCTGAAACCGTTTACCTTTGACAAACGCAACTCTATGACAGATTGTACTTTATGTATGGACTGTAGCAGTGCTTGTGAGGCGGTGAGCTTTAAACTTGTAAAACCTTCAAAACCACTTTTGGATAAATTCCAGACAAATAAAGCAGAAATCTGGGCATTTATATTAATCACAGCTGCCATCTCTATAACTATGTCTTTTCATCATGCATTAGGGCGTGTTGCAATTTCTGATGAATATATCTGGTCAAAAGTTGGTGTGTTTTTAGAGAAAAATATTGCAATTGCTGGTCTTGATTACATAGGCATAAGTGCTCTGTTTTTTGCAATGCTTATTACAGTTTCACTTGTATATAGTGGAATGTTTCTGGCTTCAAAGTTTTTACAAGAGGATTTTAAAAAAGTTTTCTATACTCTAGGGTATGCTTTTGCTCCACTTTTTATTATAGGTGGGCTTTCACACACTTATGAGTTCTTCTTTTTACATCACTATAGTGATATAACAAATGGTTTTATTCAAGGTTTTGCCATAAACGCAGAAGAGGTAAATGCACTCGCTACTAGAAAAGATAAGTGGATTTATATCTTTGGTCTTTTTAACTATCTAGCAGTGATTTGGGCTTTTATCATTATGTATAAACGCATAAACTTTTTTGATGCTTCCAAAATAGCTAAGACCTTTGCGTTTATTTCTGCATCAGCACTTATCATCTTCTACTTAGGTCTTAATGTATACAAAGGTTATGCGTTTAAAACATATGGTGCTAAAAAAGGAGGACACTCTCATGGCAGTTCAAATACAAAAAGATTCCAAAGTGTACCTCTAGACAAAGCCATACTGCTTCAAAGTGGAGAAGCTAAAACCAGTGGTACTGTTTGTGGTATGAATCTGCCAATGTTTTATAAAACAAACCATAGTGCTACTGTTGATGGAGAAGTGAAACAGTACTGTTCTCTTCACTGTGTAGCGGAAGAGTTAATAAACAACGTTCCACTTGAAAATATTCAAGTTGTAGATGTAGAGGGCCTTGAGTTTATTGATGCATCACGCGCTTTTTATGTTGTGAAGAGTAGACAAAAAGGTACTATGAGTCAGGTGAGTAAGTATGCGTTTGCTAATTCTGATGATGCTAAAAAGTTTGCTGGAAAGTATGGTGGTAAGATTGTGACTTTTGATCAAGCTCTTGAGATTGCGAAAAAAGATTTTAAGAAGTATTAAAATCTTTTTGAAAAAACTATAGGAACTCTATAGTAAAGCAGGCACCATTTTTTAAGTTCTTTACAGAGAGCTTGGCGTTATGGTGTTCTTCTATAATTGTTTTGCTCATATAAAGACCTAAGCCAGTTCCATTCTTGTCTGTTTTTGTTGAGAAGTATGGATTGAAAATTTTGTCAATCATCTCTTTTGGAATCCCTCCACCATTGTCAGAGATGGAGATTTTATTTTTGTCAGTAGTAATTTTTATACATGGATTTTGAATGCGTTTTTCTAAAAAAT
>JANTGV010000150.1 GCA_024762745.1 Sulfurimonas sp.
GATACTCTTTTGCATTTTGCTCATTGAGTTTTTCAACCATTTTAAAACGAGTCTCTTGATACATGAAATTCTTCACATCTATTTTAGGACCTTTGTAGTCTAAATGCATAGGGTTTTGGCCCTCACTTATAAGAGATGGGTTGTACCGAAAGAGAGGCCATAAACCAGAATCAACTGCGAGCTTTTGATGAGCCATGCCATATTTTAAATCATAGCCATGAGCCACACAGTGTGAGTAAGCGATTATTATTGATGGACCATCATATCTCTCCGCCTCTACAAAAGCTTTAACAGTCTGCTCATCACTAGCACCCATTGCAACCTTTGCAACATATACGTTCCCATAGTTTATTGCCATCATCGCTAAGTCTTTTGGAATTTGTGCTTTTCCACCTGCTGCAAACTTAGCTACTGCTCCTGTCATGGTCGCTTTTGACTGCTGTCCCCCTGTGTTTGAGTAGACCTGTGTATCAAGCACTAAAATATTTACATTTTTACCACTTGCTAAAACATGATCGACACCGCCATAGCCAATATCGTAAGCCCAGCCATCACCGCCCATCATCCAAACCGATTTTTTTACTAAATAATCAGCCAGAGTTATGAGTCGTTCTGCATCATCTCCCTTGGTTTTTTTAAGCACTTTTTTCAACTTCTCCACTCTTTGTCTTTGTGTAAAAATTTCAGGTTCATCCTCTTGTTTAGAATTTATTATACTCTCGCAAAGCTCTCTACCAACTTCCTTTTTCATTTTCTGAAGTATCTCTTTTGCGTTTGCTGTATGATTATCTATAGCTAGCCTAAAACCTAAACCAAACTCTGCATTATCTTCAAAGAGTGAATTTGCCCATGCCGGGCCTCTTCCATCGGCATTTTTCTTCCATGGAGTAGTTGGAAGGTTTCCTCCGTATATAGAGGAACATCCTGTTGCGTTTGCTATAACCATTCTATCTCCAAAGAGTTGTGAAGCAAGTTTTACATATGGAGTCTCGCCACACCCTGGACAAGCACCTGAAAACTCAAACAGAGGTTCAAGAAATTGCGTCTCTTTTGCTTTTGCATGGTTAAGTTTTTCTCTATCATAGTTTGGTAACTGCGTAAAGTACTCCCAATTTTGCACACCCTCATCATAGACATCTATTTGTGGTGTCATATTTATTGCTTTGAGATTTGTTTGTGATTTATTTTTTGCCGGACACACCTCCACACAGAGTGAACAACCTGTACAATCTTCAACAGCTACTTGAATTGTAAACTTCTCATTATCCTCAAATGTTTTACCCTTTGCCTGAATATAAGAGAAGATACTAGGGGCACTCTCTAATACATCTTCTGAGACAACCTTAGAGCGAATAGCTGCATGAGGACAAACTAAAACACATTTGTTGCACTGTATACAGGTATTTGCATCCCAAACAGGAACTTCAAGAGCGATGTTGCGTTTTTGATACTGTGTGGTTCCACTTGGCCATGTACCATCAACTGGAATAGCAGAGACTGGAAGTTCATTTCCATCTCCAGCAATGATTTTAGCGGTAATATTCTCTACAAAATCATCGTAGTCACCTTTTATCAAAGGTCTCATAGGTATATCACTAGAGACAGATTTTGGAACATCTACTTCAAAAAGGTTTGCAACTGCATTATCCACCGCCAGATTGTTTTTATCCACAATCTGTTTGCCTTTTTTCCCATAGGTCTTTTCAATACTATGTTTAATTTTAGCGATTGCCTCATCTTTGTCTAAAATACCTGATATTGAGAAGAAGCATGTCTGCATCACAGTGTTAATACGTCGTCCCATACCACTCTTCTGGGCAACTTTTGCTGCGTCAATTACAAAAAAACGCAACTCTTTTTCTATAATCTCCTCTTGCACTTTACTCGGAAGTTTTGAGAAGACAATATCTTTACCAAATGGAGAGTTTAAAAGAAATATAGCCCCATGCTTTACATGCTTTAATATATCAAACTTCTCTAAAAAGACACTCTGATGACAGGCTACAAAATTTGCGCTCTCAACAAGATAGGTTGAGCGGATATATTCAGGACCAAATCGCAGATGAGAAGTGGTAATTGAACCAGATTTATTTGAATCATAAACGAAGTAACCCTGTACATAGTTATCTGTCTCTTCCCCGATAATTTTAATAGAGTTCTTGTTTGCACCAACTGTTCCATCACTTCCTAGTCCAAAAAACATAGCTTGGAGTGTTTCAACATTTGGTATTGAAAATTCTCTATCCCACTCTAGAGATGTAAAACTAACATCATCATCTATTCCAATTGTAAAATGGTTTTTAGGATTGGCTTTTAAAAGCTCATCATACACGGCCTTAACCATAGAGGGTGTAAACTCTTTTGAGGAGAGCCCATAACGTCCACCGATAATTTTAGGTCTGCTAAAACCTAAACTCTCATCTGCACTCTTTTCATTTATTGCGTTTACTATATCTAAATAGAGTGGCTCTCCCGTAGACCCAGGCTCTTTTGTTCTGTCTAAAACAGCAATAGACTTTGTCGTTATCGGAAAAGCATTTATAAAATGTTCAATAGAAAATGGTCTATAGAGTCTTACTTTTATAAGACCGACTTTTTCTCCTGTTTGTGTCAGATAGTCAACTGTTTCATGAACACTCTCTGCACCAGAGCCCATAATTACAATAATACGCTCAGCATCTTCCGCACCAAAATACTCAAAGAGTTTATACTCTCTTCCTACTAAAGATGTAAACTTTTGCATCACCTCTTCAAGAATAGCTGGCAATTTTTCATAGTAGAGATTCGCACTCTCACGACCTTGAAAATAGACATCTGGGTTTTGAGATGTTCCACGAATAAATGGGCTGTCAGGTGAGAGAGCACGACTACGGTGCTCCTGGACGAGACTTTCATCTATCATCGATTTTAAAACTTCATCATCAAGAAGTTCTATTTTACTTACCTCATGCGATGTTCTAAACCCATCAAAAAAGTGTAAAAAAGGAATTCTTGATTCTAAAGATGCAGCTTGAGCAATAAGCGCCATATCGTGAGCTTCTTGAACAGAGTTAGAAGAAAGAAGAGCAAAACCAGTCTGCCTTACTGCCATCACATCACTATGGTCGCCAAATATAGAGAGAGCTTGTGCTGCAATAGAGCGTGCTGCTACATGAAAAACTGTTGGTGTAAGTTCCCCTGCAATCTTGTACATATTTGGAATCATCAGTAAAAGACCCTGAGAGGAGGTAAAAGTTGTAGTCAGTGCTCCGGTCTGTAATGAACCGTGAACAGAACCACTCGCCCCACCCTCACTCTGCATCTCCATAATCTCTGGTAGTCCACCAAAAATATTTTTCTCACCACGCATCGTGTATATCTCACTCAGCTCAGACATAGGAGAGGATGGCGTGATAGGATAAATTGCGATAACTTCATTTATCTTATGAGCCACTCTGGCAACTGCTTCATTTCCATCAATAGTTATACTAACTTTTTTCATATCAATACCTTATAAGATTAGTATATTATAAGGCGAATAAAGTTAAATAGTAATAAATATATTTAAACTACAGTTAAATCATCCTCAATTTGTAAAATCACAGTTACATCTTGTGTTGATATATACTCTTCAAAGCCTTCTACGCTATCTACCTCAGATTTATTCCACTCTTTTTCATTTATATCTATAGAGTCACCCTCATTTCCAATAATGCTCAACATACTGTTCAGGCTATCATCGCGCTTTTGTACAAAAATATCATTCGTGTCTATAATCATGTTTTCATCTGAAGAGTTTGTTAAATCAAGAATAGCCATCTCTTCTTCTATAAGAGAGAAAATATCAACTTCCATGGAAGAATCCAAATCTGTTATATCAACTAGTTTCTCTTCACTTGTCATATCTAAAATATTTGAATTGACTGCACTGTTTTCATCATTTAAACTATAAAGAGCATCTTCATTTGGAACTTCAAGGTTCACCATTAAACTTTCAAGTGCTTGTTCATCGAAGCTTTCTTGAATATTCAGACTATATTCAACACTAATCTGTCCCTCTGGTATTGTAACCTCACTAAGTTCACCATTTATACTCATAGGGATAACTGTATCAGTTGGCATAACTTGATCCGAAAAGACTGTATACACTAACTCTTGTGGAATATCAGGCATACCTTGTATAGCTATATCCTCTAAAATGTTTTCTACTGAGCCAGCAGGTGTAAAACTGTTTAATGAAGTAATAAATGAACTATT
>JANTGV010000151.1 GCA_024762745.1 Sulfurimonas sp.
AGATCCTATTACAGGTTTACTTCCGGCAAGTACTGCAGTTAATGCTCATGGTAATTATACCGATGCATGGGTCAGAGATAATGTGTATAGTATTTTAAGTGTGTGGGGGCTCTGCCTCTCTTACAAAAAATATAACTCCAAACACCAACACACCTATATTTTAAGTCAAAGTGTGGTGAAGTTAATGCGAGGACTTCTCATAGCAATGATGCACCAATCTGATCGTGTGGAAAAGTTTAAACATACACTAAAGCCTACAGATGCTTTACATGCAAAATATGGAACTCATACTGGATTAGAAGTTGTAGCAGATGATGAGTGGGGGCATTTACAGCTTGATGCAAGTTCTCTGTTTTTATTGATGCTTGCTCAAATGATAGCTTCAGGTTTAGAGATTATTTATACAATCGATGAAGTGAACTTTATCCAAAACCTGGTTCATTATATTAGTCGCACATACTGTACACCTGACTATGGTATATGGGAGCGTGGTAACAAAATAAATCATGGTACTACAGAGATAAATGGAAGCTCAGTTGGCATGGCAAAAGCAGCACTTGAAGCGATGGATGGTTTTAATCTATTTGGTGAAGTACAAAGCAAAGAGGCTGTTATACATGTGATTGCAAGTGACATAGCACGCTCTCGTACTACATTACAAAATTTATTACCTAGAGAGTCTAATTCTAAAGAGACAGATGCTGCTCTGTTGAGTATCATAGGGTATCCAGCTTATGCTATTGAAGATGAAGGCTTATTAGAGCAAACACGGCAAAAGATTATTGAAAAACTTGCTGGCAATTATGGATGTAAACGTTTTTTACTAGATGGTCATCAAAGTAGTATTGAAGATGCTTCGAGACTCCACTATGAACCCTCGGAACTCCGCGAGTTCAAAGATATAGAATCTGAATGGCCTCTTTTCTTTACCTATTTGCTTCTTGATGCTTTAATGCGAGAAGATGCAGATGAGATTAAAAAATGGCAGAAAAAATTAGAACCTCTTTTTGTTGAAAAAGATGGGGAAATGCTTCTTCCCGAGTTATATATAGTTCCAAAAGAGAGTATTACTGCTGAAAAAAAAGAGCCAAAAAGCCAAGCACGTGTCCCTAATGAAAACTTGCCATTGGTTTGGGCTCAAAGTTTATATATGCTGTGTGAAATGATACTTGAGGGAATTTTAGATACTGAAGAAATTGATCCACTCAATCGTCGTAAACGTATCGGACATAGATGTGGTAAGGACCCATTGGTTTTAGTACTTGCGGAAAATGACTCAATTAAGCAACAACTAGAAGAGCTTGGATATAAATCTGAAACACTTCAAGAGATAGACCCTGTTAAAGTGTTATATGCTCACGAACTCTCTAAGATACATACACACTTAGGCAAAAATGAACTACTTGGATTAAGTGGTAGACCATTTGTAGTGACTAGAACTATTACAACATCACATATATACTTAATAGAAGGTGAAAAAGTTCTCTTTTTACCATACTTCTTCAATCCAAACAGTTTTTATTTTAGTTATGACAACATACTTTTAGTAGAACATTTTCGCTCTTCATTAAAATTTCTCTCTTTACATTGGGACCAAGAAGAACAACCTATCGTACCATTTTTAGTACGAGAAGATATGCTCCAAGGTGGTGGACAAAATGTACTTTTAGGACTATTAGACGATATTCGTAATCAAAAATGTGCTATTCAAGGTGTAAGAAAAAAATCATTAGTTGAGTTATTAGAAAGTACCTCATTTGAAAGAATTGATTATGTCCAAGATTTTGAACTAAACAGTATTCAATTGAATTCTCAAAACTATAGTTTTGATGAAGCTTTAGCTACCAAAAAAATAGAGATGTCACTTCAAGCAGAAGAGTTAAATCAGCTCAATATTCAAGATGATGCGTCATTAATTTTATCTTTAATGAATAAATCAAATTATCGTATCCAAGTATATTCACTTGAGATTTTATATCAGCGACATGGGAGAGATTTTAAATTTATTTTTGAGGGAGTAGACAGAGAGTTATTGTATGTAGCTCAAGAACTTTATGAATTTGCTACCTTGTTCCATGATTGGTCAGGTGTACGTCGTATAGCTGAAATAACACAAAAATATGATGATAGACTTGAAGATATACTTCTGGATATCATCATACGTCATAAGCGTTTAGCAGTTGGTCGTGCATATAGTGAGAAGGCGATCTTATGCAAACCACAAGATAGTCTCTCTATACTTAAAACGATTGCAGAGTTTTGTGGTAATAACCCTGCTGAGAGAGTATTGACACAAGAAATTATTCTTCACATTGGGCATCTAATACGTTTAGAACCAAAACTATTTGAGAATATGTTGACCTTACGCACTTGGTCTTTTGTACAACTTCTAGTCGGGCAAATTAGTACTCAAGAAAATTTACCAGTAGGTGATGCCTATGAGTATTTATTGAGTTTAGCACCACATGACATAAATGAACATCTTCGTAGTATTTTAAAGGCTTTTACACGAGAAGTTACACAGTTAGATAAATTAGAAAATCTTCACGCTTCTGTCATGCCAAAATTCGAGTCAATAGAGCCACTCTCGCTTACCGGAGAAGCTCTGCAGATAGAAGATTGGGCTAAGTGGAGAGAGCATATCGGAGCAATAGGGCATCTTCCTTCACATTTTTATATAGATGTGTGGTATTTACTCCAGCAATGTAATGCTCTTGTTATTGGGGATAAATATAGTACCCAAAATCGAATAGGCTCAGAGTTAACATTAGAAGCAACAGCTGGTGAGCGTAATTTTGAGTTGAGAATTGATGGACTAATTCAAAGTATCTCTGCTTCAGACTATCGCCAGTTAAATATTGAGGCTATTCAAAGTCTTGCAAGAGTTTTCCGTCAAAGTCCTGAGTTATATGTTGATAATGATTTGATTCTAGATGTTTTGATTGGTCATGCTGTACGTATTTCATGGGAAAAATATCATATGTCATCTGACTATGAAGAGCAAAAAGGACAGGCTTGGAAAGCAATTTATAAACTTTCGCCACAAGAAACAGATAAGGCTTTTATAGAAGCGTTTATCTATTTACTAAAGCCTGAAGAGCATTAAAATAAGTATATAAATATTAGAAAAACAAAGGTATTAAGATGGTATTAGCAGGAGATGTAGGTGGTACAAAAATAAATTTAGCACTTTATGAAATTACTAACGAGAGTTTAGAGCTTAAGGTGCAATCCCAATATAGTAGCCAGAACTTTTCTAGTTTAAATGAGATTATTTCAGTTTTTCAAAAAGAAAACTCTATGGCTACAATTGAATTTGCTTGTTTTGGTATAGCTGGACCAGTTATAGATGGGAATTGTAAAACAACAAACTTACCTTGGAATATAGAAACTAACGAGCTTAAAAAATATCTTGGAATTGATAGGGTATCAATTATAAACGATTTAGAAGCAACTGCATATGGTATGTTGTATTTAAATGATGATGAGTTTGTAGATCTTAACCCTAATGGAAAACGAGTTAATGGCAATCGTGCTGTTATTGCAGCTGGAACTGGTTTAGGTGAAGCTATACTTTATTATGATGGACACATGTACCATCCCATAGGTTCTGAAGGGGGTCATAGTGATTTTGCATCATTAACTGTATTGCAGGATGATCTATTACAATGGATGCGTAAGCGTTATCCTGAACATGTAAGTTATGAGCGAATCCTCTCTGGACCTGGGATTTACACACTCTATGAGTTTTTACTAGAGAGTAAATATGCAGCAGAACCAGCTGCAATGTTAGATATAAAAGAGGGTGAAGATAAAAGTGCAATGATAAGTAAATGTGCTTTGGATGAGAACGACCCTTTATGTATGAAAACTTTAGAGATTTTTTGCGAGATATATGCAGCAGAAGCGGGTAATCTTGCTTTAAAGTGCATCTCTATTGGTGGTGTATATATTGGTGGAGGTATTGCGCCTAAGATACTCCAAATGCTTCAAAAAGAGCGTTTTATGAATATTTTTGTTAGTAAAGGTCGTTTTGAAGAGGTGCTAAACTCTATGCAAGTAAGAGTCTCTCTCAATCAAGATACTGCACTCTTGGGAGCAGCATATTTTGCTATTGACAAACTTTAGTGAGTAAATTTCGTATTTTAGAGAGTTTTTAGGCTTATTTGGATGTTGTTAAATTGTTAGGTGGATGGGGTAGAGGGATTCGAACCCCCGAATGCCAGTACCAAA
>JANTGV010000152.1 GCA_024762745.1 Sulfurimonas sp.
CACCCGCTACTCCACCGCCTATGATTGCAATTTTTGTTTGTCGAGACATGATAATAACCTGATTTTTAGCATATTCTAATAAATTAAACGCACACTTTGTATATACTTTTTGTCAGTTTATATATTATAAATTTCCATTTTGTTCTGTCCAAATAAGTTTCTCTTTTGTGTAGCCTAGTTCTGGTAGTTTATTGAGTATATAAACTACAAGATCTTCACTTATCTTGTTCTCTCTAGAAAGTACCCACAGATACTCTCTCGATGGATCTCCAATAAGTGCATATTCATACTTGTCTCCAAGCATTAAAATCCAGTAGTTTCCATAAAAAGGTCTAAAAAAGCTTACTTTTAGTTTGGAATTAGTGTCATCTGTGGCATAGGCAACACCCTTTGCCTGAGTTGGCTCACCATCTATGATGCATTCATTAAGTACATTAATATCACCATCTTCTTTTAATGTGTACGTTGCTTTTGCATTTACACACCCTTTCTCAAAATAGTGCTCATACCTAGCAATTTCATACCACGTCCCAAGATAAGCATTAAGATCTACCTTCTGTACCGTTTTGAGCGGTGGATAATGTGTCGAACAGCCTACAAACAAAATAGAAATGAATAAAATAATTAATTGGCGCATATGATCTCCTTTTATATAAGGATCAGTATAACCAAAGTAGATGTTGATTCGTAGATTGTATATGGCTGTTAAGAGGGTAAGAGGTTGCAAATAAAGCTAAGAAGCTTGCGACGAGGGAACAATGTCCCCCGACAGAAATAGCCTTTATTGACTAATTAAAATCATCTAAAAGAATCAAACCAAATGTTCCTGGCGTTTCACTTGATGTTGCATCTCTTGCAATGGCTGTGTAGACACCACCCGCACTTAATGCTAACGCACCTGTATCAATAGCAATCGTTTTTGTTCCTGTTACAGTAATCGTCACTTTATAGGTACCTTCAGTTAAAGCAACATATCCGGTATCCGCTTTAAAAGGAACATCTGTAAATACTGGTTCAAAATTATTAATGTCATCAAATTCACCGGTTACATAGATATCTACATTAGGAGCAGAGACCGCACCATGAACCAAACGCACCTTAGCTTCGGTAGCAACACTTCTGTTATCATCTACTAAGACAAGAGGTTCAATACTCGCTACATTATTCACAGCGTACACTGATGTTTGTGACGCTTTTGCGAATGTTAAATCAGCATCAATCACTGAAGTCATTGAATTTGCTACTGCTACTTTAATATTGTAAGTATCAGAAGGCACTGTTACATAAGGAGTAAAGTCAGGATAATTCAAATCTTCAACAAGTGGTGCAGCAAAATTGTCATTAACAACAATATCCACAGCAGGAGCATCGGCAGAATCATGAATCACTCTAACTGCTGCTTGTGTATTTGTGTCGTAAATAACAAAAGAAGTTTCACCATCTAATACAACAAGTGATACAGGGACACTGTCACTGATATTTTCAACTGCAGCAATCACTAAATCACTTCCACCCGCTAGCGAAATAGTACCACTATCAAATAGTACTGTCTTTGAGCCTTCTGGTGTGATACGAATTTCATAATCGCCATTTGGAATTTCAACAGGATCGGTACTCTCTTTATATGCGAGTGCACTTAATGGAGAAGCACTGTTAATATCTACACTAGGCGCTGTAACATAAACATCAACACTTGGAGCTTTAGCCGCAGCATGAACAACTTGAGCACGAACTGTGTCTGCTGGTACGTCTACTACCAGTGCACTTACAATGACAGGTTCAATATCAGCAACATCATTAGCCGCAATAATAGTGTAACGGGTATCCGCATCTAAAGGTAAATCTGCTGTGATTACAGACGTTCTAGCACCACCTGGTAAAATACCTTCAACAACCACCTTACGGGTTCCACTATCTAACTCTAATAAATTAGACCCTTGTTTGAAATCAACATCTGTTAATACGGTGTCATTATCAATTTTAACATCCACTTTTGGTGCATTTGCAGAAGCATGTAGTACAGATACATGTGTTTTAGGAATGACTTCATTACTGCTATCACATCCGGTAAATAGACTAAGTACTACAGCTGCAGTAACTAGCGTTATTTTGTTCTTAAACATTTTTTTTGTCCTTTTTATTTTCTTTGTGTTGGCTCGTGTGAGCAGATGCCTTTTGCTAATCCATAAAAGGATTCTATGAAAATAAAAAAGTGTTTAATAGTAGTTTTTTGTTAGTTCATAATTTTTTTAGATAAAAAAGTGATATTATTATGATAAGAAGCGAAAGCAGTTAAAAAATATAACTCAATTTAAAGTTCATTCCAAAAGAGGGTTCAATCCTATCTGTTGAGAGGCTGTCTCCATTTTTAGAATAGATAATAAAATTGCGTTTAACACTGTGAAGTAGGTCTGACTCAAGGGTAAAGTGTTTGTTGAATTCATACAAAAATCCAAGATTACTCATATAATCTTCTGCTTCTATAAACCCAGATGCTTCAATCGCACTGTCATTGGAGAGACGAATAACAGATTGAGAAAAGACCATACCAAATCGCAGTAAGAAATCTTCATTAACATGATACCCCACATACGTTCTAGGAAACCCTAATATAAATTTGAATCCATCACTTTGTCTTGCGCGATAACTATAACTGATAACAGGAAGTGCTAGTGTCGAAACAGGATGATAGTTAGCAAAAGCCCCAAATTGTATCGCATGATTTTGATCTAATTTATACGAAGCAAAACTAAAAAGTCCTCCACTGTATGAACCTTTAATCTCTTTTTCAAAGGTTGACTTCAAAGAGAGTGAAGTCAACAGAAACAATTTTTCATTTATAAAATAGGGAATATTTGCGTTGACTTTAAAACTGTGCATCTGCTCTATTGGACTATGTATACCATCACCAAAGGGTAGTTCACTAAGGTTATTCCAATCAAAAGCCCAGTTTGTATAACTAAACCCTGCAATAGCATTATTGATATTTAAGCGATTTTTACTTACATTGACACTCCCATCATAGCCACTTAGTGAAGCTTCACTTAAATAAGCAGACTCAAAAGAGACTTTGGGCTGAATCATCTTCTCTAAACCAGCTTTCTTTAGTGGTGCTTTAGCATATAAAGTTAGTGAAAGTAACAAAAATAGATATATAATCGTTTTCATAAATTTTCCTATTGTTAGAGTATATTACTATATATTTTTATCTTTTAGTACTCTTATTTTATCAACTCATCTACTGAGGTTTAAACATCTCTATAGCTTTTTTTGCAACCACCTTGTGCTCAACCATAGGCTGTGGATACCCTGCAATGTGGTGCGATAATAAGTAGGCCTCGTTATGTAGAAACTTTATATCAAGGTGTCTCAACGCAGGGATATGTTTTTTTATATAAATACCCTCTTTATCAAACTTTTTACTTTGTAAATAAGGGTTAAAGACTCGAAAGTAAGGTTGTGGGTCAACGCCTGTTCCTGCACTCCACTGCCAGGACAAAATATTGCTAGCCTTATCATAATCTAGAAGATGTTTTGCAAAAAAAGCCTCTCCCCACTGCCAAGGAAGGAGAAGGTCTTTTGTAAAAAAAGAGGCTACTACCATCCGTACACGATTATGTATATTGCCTGTGCTTAAAAGCTCTTTTATACCTGCATCAACTATTGGTACCCCTGTTTTGCCTTCACAAAATGTTTTATACTTCTCTTTGTCTTCTATACCGTTGAAAGCGTATTTATAGTTTTTAAACTCTATTCTTGGAAAATGAAAAAGTAAAGAAGCGTAAAAATCCCTAAAAATTAGTTGCCTCATAAATGGCTCTATATCTAAGTCTCTGTTTTTAAACAAAAAGCGCAAAACTTCTCTCACTCCAATAGTACCAAAACGCAAATCAACACTTAAATTTGAAGTAACATCACTAAAGAGATAATCTCTTTTCTCTTTATAAAAGGCTAACTTGTCTCTCATAAGCTGTAATTTTGTATATGGACTGATAAAATTAAGCTTAATCTCTTTAAACCCGATACTCTCTAGCTTTAATGGTAACTCTTGAGAAAGTTTTGTATCACCAAAAACAGTTATGCTTTTATAATTTTCATCTACTAATAGATGTTTTTTTGGATAAATTTCATCAATATCTTTAGACTCTAAAACAGTTCTAGCTTTTTTATAAAACGGGGTAAATACAAGATAAGGGGAATCATCATCTTTTAGAACTTCA
>JANTGV010000153.1 GCA_024762745.1 Sulfurimonas sp.
ATTAATGTCTGGACAACTCTCTTCTACGAGTGCAACATCTATAGTCGGACCTATTTTTATTGAAGAGTATTTTGAAAAGTTTATCTCTTTATGGCTCATTATTCTATAAATGTTGGAATAAGATTGAAAACATTTGTAGAGAAGTCTGTCATTGCGTTTAGCATCCATGGCATTGTAAGAACTATGACTATTACAACACCGATTATTTTTGGAATGAATGAGAGTGTCATCTCGTTGATCTGAGTTGTCGCTTGAAATATACTAACAGCAAGACCTAGTAACATACCCGTCAAAAGCCCTGGAAGAGCTAAAAGAAGAGCAATTTTAAATGTTTCCACACCAAGGGCTATTAGTTTTGCTTCCATAGTCTTATGAGTTCCTAAGTTCTGTATACTCTGTCGGTATCAGGTAATCTTCTGCTTTTACAAGTGTATCATAAAAACCGTGTTTATAGCCAATCTCAAAAAGTTTGTTGATTGCTTCATTTTGGATATCGCTTAGAGTGATGGATTCATCATTTGCATAGAGTTCAAGGTACTTGTCAAGAGTTTTTGCGTCAATTCTTACCAAGTCTCTCTCTAGTAACATTTTAGAGAGTCTCTCTTTATGGTCACGTGCTACTTGAACAGCTTTTGTAAGGGTAGCCTCATAATCTATGGCACGGTTTAGTGGCAGTGAGCGACGTATAGCCATACCACCAAGCGGAAGAGGGAGTTTGTCTCCAGCTAACTCTTGCCATATATCCCACATTTCACGTTCAACTTCTAACTCATCGGCATAAGTTAAAATGGACTCATGAATTAAAACGCCCGCATCAACTTTTCCATCTAAAACCGCTTGTTCAATCTCTAAAAAATTCATGTAAGTAATACGTGCATCTGGATACGCTATACGAAAAAGCATTGCGTTTGTAGTGTGCTCACCGCTTAAGGCTACTTTGAAATTACGTTTGAGCTTACTCTCTTTTCGCTTGATGATTTTTGGTCCATAACCCTCTCCAAAACTCACTGCTGTACGGAGTGGAGCATACTCTTCTCGGATATGAGGGTAGAGTGCAAAACTTATTGCAACTATATCATAAACACCGTTTAGTGCGTCTTCGTTGAGTGTCTGTATATCTTTTGCAATATTGTCAAATGCTGTATCTTTCATATCTACCCAGCCAAATTTAATGGCATAGTACATAAAGATATCGTCGGCGTCAGGTGAGTGGGCTATAACTGTTTTTTTCATAAAGTAGATTTTAGCTAAAAAGGGATAAAATCCATCTATAAAATCTAAGATTACAAAAAATATGACAAAATGACATAAAATTTATCTTGATGGTTAAAATTACATACAATACCTCCATAATTTAAAATAAGTGAGCCAAAGATGGACGCAAACAAACAAAAATCATTAGACTTAGCAATGAAGCAGATTGATAAAGCATTTGGTAAAGGTGCTTTAATGAGACTTGGTGATAAAGATATAGAGCCGATTAAAGCTATTAGTACAGGCTCACTTGGACTTGATTTAGCACTTGGTATAGGTGGAGTTCCAGAGGGACGTGTTGTAGAGATATATGGACCGGAGAGTTCAGGTAAAACTACTTTGGCACTTCAGATAACTGCAGAGTGTCAAAAAAATGGTGGAGTATGTGCATTTATTGATGCCGAGCATGCTCTTGATGTTGTTTATGCTAAAAATCTTGGTGTGGATGTTGAAAATCTTTTGGTGTCACAGCCAGATTATGGTGAGCAGGCTTTAGATATTGTTGAGACTATTGCAAGAAGTGGTGCAGTTGATCTAATAGTTGTCGATTCAGTTGCAGCACTTACTCCAAAAGTTGAACTAGAAGGTGAGATGACAGACCAGCAAGTTGGTGTTCAAGCTAGATTGATGTCTAAGGCACTTAGAAAACTTACAGGTGTACTTAGTAAAATGAACTGTACAGTAATCTTCATCAATCAGATTCGTATGAAAATAGGAATGATGGGTTACGGTTCACCTGAAACAACGACTGGTGGTAATGCTCTTAAGTTTTACTCTTCAGTTCGTATTGATGTAAGACGTATCGCCTCACTTAAACAGGGTGAGAGTCAAATAGGTAACCGTGTGAAAGCTAAAGTTATCAAAAACAAAGTAGCTCCTCCATTTCGTCAAGCAGAATTTGACATTATGTTTGGTGAAGGAATTTCCAAAGAGGGCGAATTAGTTGACTATGGTGTAAAACTTGACATCGTAGATAAGGCTGGTGCTTGGTTTGCATATGAAGAGACGAAGCTCGGTCAGGGTCGTGAAAATGTTAAACAGAAGTTTAAAGATGAACCTGAATTAGCTGCAGAGATTGAAGAAAAAATAAAAGTTGCTATGGGTGTAAGTAATGTAATGGTTATGGATACAGCAGAGATAGCAGACACAGACGCATAATATAATATTTAGTAACAGTTTGCTATAATCGTGGTAATAATTTTGTAAAATAAAGGCAAATAAATGTATATAGATAGTGTAAGTGCAATTGAAGTAATGGATTCTCGTGGAAACCCTACAGTTAAAGCAACAGTGGAGTTAAGTGATGGAACAGTTGAGAGTGCTGTTGTACCTTCAGGTGCAAGTACAGGTAAGCGTGAAGCATTAGAGCTTCGTGATGGTGATGAACGCTATATGGGTAAAGGTGTATTAAAAGCTGTTGGTCATGTAAATAATGAGATCTCTGATGCTTTAATAGGTCAATCTCCATTCAATCAAGCTGTAATTGATGCTACAATGAAAGAGATTGATGGAACAGAAAACTATGGAAACTTAGGAGCTAACGCAGTTCTTGGTGTTTCTATGGCTGTTGCTCGTGCAGCTGCTGCATCTTTAGGTATGCCACTTTATCGTTACCTTGGTGGTGCAAACGCAATGACTATTCCTACTCCGATGTTAAATATCATTAACGGTGGTTCACATGCAGATAACTCTGTTGACTTTCAAGAGTATATGATTATGCCAGTTGGATTTGATGATTTCGCAGAAGGTCTACGTGCATCTGCTGAAGTTTATCACAACTTAAAAGCTATTTTAAAAGCTAAAAAACATAATACTGCTTTAGGTGATGAGGGTGGTTTTGCTCCTGATTTATCTTCAAATGAAGAACCTATTCAAGTGATTATGGAAGCGATTGAGAAAGCTGGGTATAAACCAGGTGAGCAAATTGGTATTGCATTAGATGTTGCTGCTTCTGAAATTCTTGCAGAGGGTGGTGGTTATAGACTTGAGTCTGAAAACCGTACTGTGACTTCTGCTGAATTAGTAGACTATTATGTAGATTTATGTACTAAGTACCCTATCGTTTCTATCGAAGATGGTCTTAACGAAGATGACTGGGAAGGCTTTAAGCTAATGACTGAAAAACTTGGTGAGAAGATTCAAATTGTTGGTGACGACCTTTTTGTTACAAATGCAAATATTTTAGCAAGAGGTATTAACGAAGGTATCGCTAATTCAATCCTCATTAAACCAAACCAAATTGGTTCAGTTTCTGAGACTATGTTAACAGTTCGTCTTGCTCAAAGAAATGGTTATACATGTGTAATGAGTCACCGTTCAGGTGAGAGTGAAGATGCGTTTATCGCTGATTTTGCTGTAGCACTTAACTGTGGACAAATCAAAACTGGTTCTACTGCTCGTGGTGAAAGAACTGCAAAATATAACCGTCTTTTAGAGATAGAAAATGAAGTTGTATATGGTGAGTATTTAGGTTCAAGTATCTTTAACTAAGAGTCGCATATGCAAAAAGAAGAACTCTTTGAAGATATTGACGATACTCAGAGTATTACTCAGGAGTATTTGGGTCTCTCTTTAGGGAAGTTTTTTACTCTTTTTGCTTTAGTGATCGCTATAGGCATTTACCTAGGTGTCCTGCTCTATGGTACAAATTCACTTGAGGTTCTTTTTGGACTTCAAGATTATGAAAACTATCTTCAAGATGAAGTTCATAGATTAAAAGATGAAAATGCTGAGCTTCAGCGTGAGTATTTTGAACTAAAAGAGATTTCTGCTCAATAAATCTGATATAATATATCCAAATAAGTTCAGGGGTTGTTTTGCTTAAAGTCATTGTTTTTCTGTTTTTTTTACTCACATCTTTAAACGCACGTGAAAATCCATTTTTCCCATCAAGTGGTGAAAAAGATATACCTGTTACATCAAACATCGATATAAATCTTTCTCCTTTAAAAAGAGCTACA
>JANTGV010000154.1 GCA_024762745.1 Sulfurimonas sp.
TAACCAACATTACATTGCTCTCTTTTGTTATCACAACTGACTGTTTAATAAAATGAATAGTAAACTCATTTTTCATTAGACAAGAAAACATCTGCACTAAGTCTTCCATATTTGTGCTTAAGACCCAAACATCATAAATCAAAACAGTAGCATTCGATTTCGATTGGAAGTATTGGGTTACTGGCGTACGTTGTGATAAACGTTTATTCTGTGAAGTCTGATCAATAAACTCATCATCAATAACTAGATTATGAGAAATAGCATAAGAATTAATCTGCTGTAGCTGATCATGAGCAGCATCAAAATGTTTATCTGGACGGATATAAGCTAGTACCATTAACGATTAAACCCCTCTTATTATTTAATTTCATCGTCATTATAGCAATAAATGACGTATTAAGTCAATACTTTATTCACTTAATTCGTCAAAATAGCTTTTTTTAGTGTTTTTTTCTATACTTTATACCTTAAATCCCTATTTAAAGTATTCCATAAGCTTAATAGTTACTCTCAGCCAATGCATAACAGCAACTTTTATGCTCTATTTAGATAAAATCGCTCAATATTATATAAATTAAGAGTTTTAAAAATAATGACAACTAAACAGTACATCTTAGAGACTATTAAAAAGCGTCCACTTATTATAGATGGGGCTATGGGTACACAGCTTCAACAGCGTGATGATCAAATTCCCAAGGAAGCTTGGGAGGGTAATGAGGGGTGTAATGAACTTCTTAATGTTACTGCTCCTGATATCATGGAAGAAATTTTCCATGCTTACCTTACAGCTGGTGCCGACTTCATCACTACAAATACTTTTGGTTCTTTCTCTTGGGTACTTGATGAGTACCAGATTAGTCACAGAGCCTACGAACTCACCAAAGCTGGAGCAGAGCTTGTAAAGAAAAAATGTCAGGAGTTCTCTACACCAGAGCATCCCCGTTTTTGTTTAGGTTCAGTTGGTCCCGGAACTAAACTTCCCTCTCTTGGACATATCACTTATGATGAGATGTATGAGGGGTACACTGAATTTTGTTTAGCTCTTATCGATGGAGGTGTTGATGTTTTTCTATTAGAAACATGTCAAGATCCACTACAGATAAAAGCTGCTCTTCATGCCTGTCAAGAGGCGTGTCGTCAAAAAGATGTAGAAATTCCTATCATGGTTTCCGTAACGATTGAACTGAGCGGAACCATGCTTATCGGTACAGATGCTGAAACTATCGCAACTATAATGGAGCCGTTTGATATCATTTCTCTAGGCTTTAACTGTGGAACCGGTCCTGAGCAGGTCTTAAAACATGTAAAAACTCTCAGTGAGCTTTGGCATAAACCTATAAGTGTCCACGCAAACGCAGGTCTTCCACAAAATCGTGGCGGTTACACTTATTACCCAATGGGACCTGATGACTTTGTAACGCAGACAGAAAAATTTCTAGAGTATAACGGAGTTTCATTTTTAGGTGGATGCTGTGGAACAACACCTCAACATATTCGTGCACTTGTTAATAGCGTTACAACAAAAGCACCAAAAGAGGCTACTGGTTCACATCCGACTTCCATATCTTCTCTATTTAATGTCGCTCCGCTTATGCAAGAGCCTGCTCCGCTACTCATGGGAGAGCGTTCAAACGCAACTGGTTCAAAAGCTTTTAGAGAACTTCTATTAGCAGAAGATTACGAGGGAACTCTCAGTGTCGCACAGCAACAAGTCCGTGCAGGAGCACACGCTATCGATGTCAATGTTGGTTTTGCAGGTCGTGATGAAACAAAAGATATGAATGCAGTAATGAGTATGTATAACCAGAAAATATCTCTGCCACTTATGCCAGACTCAACCTCTACAAAAGGTTTGGAGACTGCTCTGAAAAACATAGGTGGGAAACCTATTCTTAACTCAGTAAATCTTGAAGATGGAGAGCCAAAATTTGATGAAGTGTGCCAACTTGCTAAAAAGTTCGGTACAAGTTTAGTCTGTTTGACTATCGATGAAATCGGAATGGCAAAAACAGTTGAAGACAAACTGGGAGTAGCAGATAGAATTATCGATCTAGCAACAACTCGTCATGGGCTCAAAAAAGAGGACTTGGTTTTTGATGTGCTTACATTTACACTGGGAAGTGGTGATGAAGAGTATTGGGATGCAGGGATAAATACTATCGAAGCAATTCGTGCACTTCGAAAAAAACACCCTGAGGTTGGAGCAACACTTGGCCTTTCAAACATCTCTTTTGGACTTGATAAAGATGCTCGTCCTTACCTTAACTCCATGTTTTTACATCACTGTGTTGAGGCGGGTCTAACCTCTGTTATCATCAATGTTAAACATATTATCCCCATCAATAAAATTAGCCAAGAAGATCAAGATATCTGCAATGACCTAATCTTTAATCGTCAGCCAAATGGAGAGGCTCTCTTTAATTTCATCGAACACTTCAGCTCAAAAGAAGTTGTTGACAATGATGCTGTAGATGAAGAGTACTTAGCGATGAGTGATGAAGAGAAGATTGCTAAACTTCTTATGGATGGAGATAAGGAGAGAATGATTCCTCTTGTTGAAGAAGTTCGTCATAAAATAAAGCCAGAAGTTATTGTTAACGAAATTCTTATCGACGCGATGAAAGTCGTCGGTGAGCTTTTTGGCTCCGGTCAGATGCAGCTCCCTTTTGTTCTACAATCAGCTGAGACAATGAAAAAAACAGTTGACCACCTCAACCCTTACCTACCAAAGGTTGAAAAAACAGTAGATACAACTCTTGTACTTGGAACTGTAAAAGGTGATGTACATGATGTTGGAAAAAACCTTGTAGATATTATCCTTTCAAACAACGGTTATAAAGTTATCAACCTAGGCATTAAAGTAGAGCTAGATAGATTTCTGGAGACTCTCCAAGAGTCAAACGCAAGTGCTCTTGGAATGAGTGGTCTTTTGGTAAAGTCAACTCAGGTAATGTTGGAAAACCTTACAACACTTAAAGAAAACGGTATTAAAATCCCTATTCTTTTAGGGGGTGCGGCTCTTACACGTGCATTTATAGACGACTTCTGTCGACCAGCTTACGATGGTCCTATTTTTTACTGTAAAGATGCTTTTGATGGTGTTACAGCTATGAGTAGAATCGAAGCTGGAAATATGGATACAAATCTACACCCCGATGCTCCGGAAATTGAGACAAAAGAGAAAAAAGAGGTAATCATTCCTCCATTTTCTGAACTCACAATGCCAACTCGTGATGTAAAAGTTCCAACACCTCCATTTTGGGGAAGACGTGAACTCAAACTCACAGAGCAACAGATTGAGATGGCATTTGAATGGGTTAATCATAAAATCCTCTTTAAATCTCGCTGGGGCTACAGTTCAAAAGGGATGAGTAAAGAGGATTATGAAAAACAGCTAGATGAAGTTGTCTGGCCAGCTTATGAGAAGCTCAAAAGACAGTTTTTAGATGAAAAGCTGTTTGAACCAACTATCATTTATGGTTACTGGCCATGTAGAAGTGATGATAATACTCTACTAATTTTTGATGAAAGTGAAGGTTACAACTCTAGTGATGAAGTAAACACCGAACCACTTGATCATGTTATAGGAAGAACAGCACAACAGTTTACCTTCCCTAGACAGTCTAAAAAACCACACCGGGCACTCAGTGACTTTTTCCACGCTGATAGACATGATGTGATAGCTCTTACTTGTGTAAGTGCCGGTGCAAAACTAAGTGAAATAGAGCGTGGTATCTACGAAGAGGGGAACTACACTCAGTACTACCAATTCCATGGTCTTGGTGTTGAGTTAGCTGAAGCACTTGCAGAGATAGCACATAAACAGATTAGACTTGATTTAAATATCTCAGAGGGGGAAGGGTCCAAACTGAGTGATGTTCAAATGAATAAATATCAAGGTTCACGTTACTCATTTGGTTATGCAGCTTGTCCAGATTTAGAGCTTAATCGTCCTCTATTTGACCTCTTAAAACCAGAGGAGTTTGGAATTGAGCTAAGTGAGACTTTTCAAATTCATCCTGAGCAGTCAACTTCTGCCTTAGTAGTTTATCATCCAAACGCAACTTACTACAACATTTAGAATCTAGCTAGAAAAACCTTCTAGCTAAGAAGCGTGTTTACATTATGTTTTTACAAGCCACTCAGTTTACTATATAGGGTCTTCTCTTCATATACAACTCTCTTAGTAAACGCAACTATTAATTTATT
>JANTGV010000155.1 GCA_024762745.1 Sulfurimonas sp.
CAAGCTCTTCACTACATCAAAGCTGGTAAAAAACTCAAATATATGATGGTTAAAGATTTACAAAAAATTGATAATATATGGACTACAAAAGAGATACAGATGATTACAAAAAAAGGCAAAAAGACTCTTCACAAAACTATACTCCAATTTTCAGATATAAAATATAACCAAAATTTAGAAGAGTCGCTTTTCACTACTCGTACTCTCGAGAGAGGTCTCTAAATAGATGTTAAAAAATGTGGTTTTTTTTCTATCATTACTCTCACTTTTAACATGCAGCAGCCTTTATGCGAATGATATAGAAGATGACCTCGGTGGCTTCGACACAGAAGAGTTTAGTTCTGATTCTTCTGATGATTTAGCTGGCTTTGACGATGAAGAAAGTAATGAGCTTGATGGTTTTAATGAAATAGAAAAAAAAGAAGTCTCTTTTTCACTAAGTGGAAACTTGGCTTTTAAAACCTCTTACGGTTACCGTAACCATGAAGTTGATAGTATTGAGTATTCTGGCTTTAACCAAGTGCAAACTGCACTCTATCTCCAAGTTGATGGAAAACTCTCAAATAATTGGAAATTGAAAGTTAGTGGAGATGCATTTTATGATGCTGTCTATGACCTACATCCAAATAGCAACTACAATGATGATGTCTTAGATACTTATAAAACACAATTAAGGTTAGATGACACTTATATTCAAGGACGTTTAAGTAGCTCACTTGATTTAAAGATTGGTCGCCAAATAGTAGTTTGGGGAAAATCCGACAGCATTAGGGTTACCGATGTTATCAACCCTCTTGACAATCGTCTGCCTGGAATAACTGATATAGAAGATTTAAGACTAAGTGTAAGCATGGCAAAGATAGACTACTACATAGGTTCTTGGAACCTCTCAGCAATGGCTATAGCCGAGAGTCGAATTATGCTCGAAGCTGCTCCACGAGGTGAGTTTTTCCCTGTTGACAGTATCTTTCCTGGTGCTCCAAATCCATTTGTTGAGCTTGTAGAACCAGATAGCTCATGGGAGAATATGCAGTATGCTTTTGCCGCTAATGGTATTTTTTCAGGATGGGACTTATCTTTCTATGCTGCTGATGTACTTGATCAAAAATGGCATTTAAATCCACAAACAACGAAGCGTGAAGTTAGTAAGGTAAAGATGCTGGGTTCAGCCATAAATATAGTCCAAGGGAGTTGGTTATTAAAAAGCGAAATTGCCTTTTTAGATGGAGTAAAATATAATTCAACGACTGATGATAAGAGACGTCTTGATATTTTAATCGGCTTTGATTATATGGGTATATCAGATAGTGTCCTCTCTTTAGAGCTTGTAAACCGACATATATTTGATTATGAAGATCAGATGTCACAACTTATTGGTAAGCCTGACTACGTTGATGAAAACGAAGTTCAAACAGCTATACGTGTAACTCGTTCATTTCAAAATGATTCCATAAACGCAACTGCACTTATGAGCATGTTTGGGGCATCTTGGGAGTATGGCGGTTTTGCAAGAGTATGGCTTGAGTATGATGTTATGGATGGTATCAGCTCAAATATAGGAATAGTTGACTATATAGACGGTGATAAACCGTTTACAAAAGCCATAAGTGATAACGATAGAATTTTTTTAGATGTTACTTATAGTTTCTAAGACAAATCAAAACAATGTGATAACTTCATTTTTATCTAGCGCGTTAATGATTATGTTAGAATGCACACAATCATAAAAAAAGGTAATAAAATGTTCGAAAACTTAAGTATTAAAAAGAAGATGAACTACTTCATCTTAATGGTGAGTGTATCTGTATTTGCAACCACCATATTTGTATTTTTATCATTTAGTAAAATTGATACAGAATACGAGTACTTACACCATAACTCAATGATAGGTGCACTGAATACACTCGAAATAGAAAAAAATCTCAACTACGTCAGTCGTACAACTAGAGATATTATGCTTGGTGGTGACTATCAAAAGAATATTGTAAAACTGGATCAGTCTATAGAAAAAATTCGTAGCATTTTTATATCTTTAGAAAAGAATATGACAGATGACACTTCCCTATTTATGGTAAAAGATGCAAAAAATTCTACTATGCTCTTTCTAGACAACTCCATGAGTATGATGAAAGCTCTAACTCAAGATGAAATCATAAACAATAAAACGCAAATATATGAAAAGTACAAGAGTGATTTAACGCCATTTGCAAACAGTTCAAGAGCTGCGTTTAAGAAATTTGTTACATTTAAAAATGAAGAGCTAGAGAGTGTTTCCAAAGAGTTGGCTAATTCAATCAATTTTTACAAAACATTGGTTCTTGTAACCGGTATCATAGTTGGTATTCTTATTCTAATACTCGCTACTCTCCTTAGAAGGTCAATTACAGACGGTATTGAAAACTTTACAAAACTTATTGGCTACTCTGCAAAAGGTGACTTCTCTCATAAATGTGAAGATTCTAGCAGTGATACAGAACTTGGAGTACTTGGTGCAGAGCTTGCTAAACTCCTTGGACATATACAGACACTCATAAGTGAAATAAACAATACTATCACAGATGCTTCTCATGGTAAATTTACACATCAGATTTCTCACAAGAGCATGGACGGAGAGTTTGTTGTTGCGATACAAAATGTAGCAAAAAGTATAGAGTTTATGAAGTCTCAACATTCACAGGTTCAAAAAGATATCTTTAACTCAAAAATCAGTACAAAAAGTATAGGTGTTTCCGAATCACTCTCTTTAGTCCAAAATGATTTAAATGACAATATAAGTGACCTAAAAACTATTACATCAGCTACACAATCAGCCTCAGAACTTGCAGATAACTCTAGCCACACTATTCAAGAGATTGTCTCTGAGTTAAATGAGTTAAGTGAACAGGTAAACATTAACAATCACTCCATTGTAGAGCTAACAAATCAGACAAATAATATCACTTCAGTCATTGAACTTATTACAGATATAGCAGACCAAACAAATCTTCTAGCTTTAAACGCAGCTATCGAAGCTGCGCGTGCAGGTGAACATGGACGCGGTTTTGCCGTTGTAGCTGATGAGGTCAGAAAACTAGCAGAGCGTACGCATAAGGCAACTGGGGAGATATCAGTATCTATAAAATCTCTGCAACAGGATATGAATGAGATTCAAACTAGCTCTGATGCTATGAAAATTACAGTAGATGGTTCGGCAGAGAAAATTAATGGCTTTGAAGATACACTTATCGAGCTTAGCAATAATTCAAGTAAAATAGTAAACTACTCTTTTGGAATGGAAAGCAGTATATTTGTCGTTTTAGCAAAAATAGATCATATACTTTATAAATCTCGGGCGTACAACTCTATAGTCTCTCGTGAAAAAATTCTCCCAACTTCAAACCCTCATGAGTGTCGTTTAGGTAAATGGTATGACGGAGAAGGAAAAAAGAGATTCTCTAAAACACTATCTTATTCTAAAATTGCTGCTCCTCATGCTGTTGTTCATAACAATGCAAATGAAAACCTCAAGTATCTTGAGGAGGGCAAGGATATACTAGAGTATGACAACAAAATAGTAGCTAATTTTGAAACTATGGAAGATGCCTCTGATGAACTATTTAAACTAATGGATGAGATGCTCAAAGAGTCTAAGGTCAGCTAAGTTTTAAAGCCTAAAGATATTGTAGTTCTAACATCAACCTTGGAAACTACAGTTATCTCTATTTCCATTGCATCACACAATCTTTTAGCAATATCAAGTCATCTTCGACTAACAGTATCCTCGCCACAACTACTCTCTATGCCCAATCATCGAATTTAGAACTAGTGTGCTTATCTTTTTTATACCGTTTAGCATTTTTACTCTTATCGAGTTGGTTTGAACTATAGAGAAGTTCCTCTTTTATATTCTCTATATCTTCTTCACTTCCCTTGTAAGACACCATCTTTTTAACCAGTTTTTGGAGGTCTTGGAGTTCACCCTTATAAAGAGCTATCTCTTCTGTTCTGTTGAGAAGTTTCAAGGAGTTGTCTATCTTTTTGTCAAAGCCCTTTTGTGTTAACTCCTCTGTATTTGAAAGATAGGAAACTATACCCTTATGAAATCTCTCAAGTGCTCTAATATAACGCAGTCTATTTGCGTTATCTACTGCTTTTTTCGATGCTGCCATACCAAACCTATTATTTATTTATTGATATAATTATA
>JANTGV010000156.1 GCA_024762745.1 Sulfurimonas sp.
TTTTATTTTTGTCAGTAGTAATTTTTATACATGGATTTTGAATGCGTTTTTCTAAAAAATTATCCTGAGCATTTTTTAAAAGATTTAAGATAACTTGCACTATCTCATTTTCATACATCTCTACTTTTATATTTGAGTTATACTCTTTGATTATTTCAATATTCTCTTCAATAAGTGATACATTCATAACATTTAAGGATTTGGAAATAACATCTTCTAAAAGAGTTAGAACATACTCTTTATCTGTCTTGTAAAAGTTTCTAAAGTCATCAATAGTTGTTGAGAGGGTTTGAACATGCTCCTCTATAGCATATAGCTTTTCCGACATCTCTTTATTGCATCTGTCAAACCCTTTTTTTGTAGACAAATCAAATCCATTAAAATCAAATTTTAGTTTTAAGTTTGCAGCAGTTAATGATATTGCATTGAGAGGCTGTCTCCATTGGTGAGCTATCATACTGAGCATCTCTCCCATCTGAACCATTCTTGCCTGCTGTTCCAATGTGTTTTCAGCCTGTTTGCGTTTTGTAATATCTTTTGAATATCCTACAAGGCCTATAGGTATTGATTTTTCATCTTTAAGAATTGATAACTGAAGGTCTACATATAAAATATCTTTAGTTTTTGTGACTAAACGCACAGTTACATAGTTTTCACCGCGTTTGAGTAGAGTAGCTATATTTTGCTCAAGGGATTCAAGATCCTCATCCAGATAGATTAAAGATATATGCTTTCCAATAGCTTCTTGTGGACTGTAGCCAAGAAGTGTTTCTGAACTGTTATTCCAGGTTGTGATGATACCGTCAAGGTCAGTTGAAATTACACTGTCATGTATCTCTTCAATCATCTGTCTTTGATGCACAGCTTTAAGCTCTTGGGCTTTTTGCTGGGTTATATCTGTATGTGTCCCAATCATCCTCAAAGCTTTTCCATTTTTATCAAAAATAGCTTTACCTCTATCTAAAATCCATACCCAGCTTCCATCTTTATGTTTGAGACGGTGAATCCCCTCATAATACTCTGTTTTAGAGTTAATATGCTCTTGTACATTAGCCCAAGTCTCATCAAAATCATCTGGATGAACACGCTCAGACCATGTTGAGAATTCATTGATAAGTTCGTCATCTCTAAAGCCAAGCATATCCTTCCATCTGGGAGAGAAATATACACTGTTGTTTATTATATCCCAATCCCACACACCATCATTACTTCCGATTAGTGCAAGCTCAAGGCGCTCTTCAGTCGCTTTAGATTTCTTCTCTCTCTCTATAATTTTTGAAAGATCTTTTTCAACTCCCTGGAAACCTTGCAGGTTGCCATCTTTATCAAAGATAGGGATACTGCTTGAAGATATGTGAACCTTGTTACCATTTTTATGAAGGTATATTTTTTCAAAGTCAATAAATGGTTTTTTACTTAAAGTTATTTCAGCTATTTTTTGAGTGATTCTTTCTCTGTCGCTTTCATCTACAAAATCAAAAAAGCTCTTACCGATAACTTCATCAGCTCTATAGCCTAAGAAGTTAAATACTCCATCACTACAATATGTAAAAGTTCCTTTGGCATCACTTTTCCATGACCAGTCAGTGATGTTTTCGAGAAGTTCTTTATAATGTAACTGCAAATCTTCCTCATTTGTATAAAGTTTTATTTAAATTACATCACATATGATATATTAAATTATATTAAATTTTAATTATTTACTGTTAGGTACTATTAAGTCTTGCAACTTTAATAAAATTGACCACTATAAACTAAAGGGCATAAATAAGTCTTCTTTGGTTAAGATGTCACTATAATTACGCAAAGGAAAATAATGGAAGAAATAAATACCTTATTAGAAAAGTATGATAATTTTAAAGATGCTCAAATTCGTTCTGTTGAAACAGTTTCTGATACTTCAAAAGTTCTTACTCTTGTTGTTCAAGATGATGATGGTGAAGATACTGATACGATAAAAATAGAGTTTAGTGGTATAAAAGAGTCAAGAATTTTAGAGAGTAGCGTACTCTCTTTTCTTGATATGATGAGTGGTATTAGTATCATAAAAGAACATGATTTATACGGCTTTGCAATAGGGAGTGGAACTGCTATGTTACATGTACATAATGCACCGCTTTATATCGTTGCTTCAGATATTAAAATTTTAGAACAGTAAAAGACTAAGGAGAGAAAATGACAGAAGGAAAAGTAGTATCACTATATATGACTATGCCAGATATGATGCGCTCAGGTCACCGTATGAGAGTTGAAGATATTGAATGTGACGAAAATGGCATTATGGGTAGCAGAGACCATGAAAATGGAACTGAACGTAAAATGGTTCTTGTTTCAAAAAAAAGTTATGACATTATAGAAGAAGCAGAACTCGTTTTCGAAAGAGGTCTTTTAATGGAAGATATATATGTAGATATCGATCTTTATCATCTTAAAGAGGGTTCTATTATAGAGATTGGTGAAATGATTTTTGAAGTAACAGGTCCTTGTGAAGATTATCGTTATTTATATGCATTTGCACCTGAACTTCCAGAACTTATTCAAGGAAAACGCGGACTTTTTCTCTCACCTATAGAGTATGGAAGAATTCAAGTAGATGATGAAGTAAAGGTAATAAAAGAAGCTTAGTATGAAAAAAATAGGTATAGAAATAGACTATAGTAATATCTGTAAGGATTACAACACGGTCTACCTTGATAGAGATAATACAGACCCTGCAACATCTAAATGTATGAAACAGGTACTTATGTGGAGTCAGGAGTTCTTGTCTGAACTTCTTGAAAACTTTGGATATAAGCTATATAACTTAAGCTCAAATACCCAGGTTAATATAGAGGATGTTTCCTCTAAAAGGTTTCTTTTTTACTCTTTGGAAAAAGAGATAACACTGCAAAGTTATGTAATGCAGAATGAGTATAAAGAGTATGGGTCTTTAGAAGCATGGGAACTAGAAGAGAGTGATAGTATCTTGATTCAAAATGATGAGGATGGAGGGGGAGTCTACCTCTTTGTTAATGAAAACTCAAAAGAGTATGAGTGGATTATAAACAGACTGAAAAATTTCTCTTTAGATGAGGTTCCCTTTCAAGCCAAATAGAGAGCTTGAAAGTTTTTTAAATCAACTCTAAAAAGAGTTCTTAGCAGCCACAAGGGCCACAACTGCCAGTACTACAACTACTACCAGAAACACTAGGGTTAGGGTTGTCAGATACTCTAATCATAAATTCATAGTTTCCTATTTTTTGAGAAAAAAACAGGTGTTTAGTACAAAACTCTTCATTCATTAGCTCTACAAGTATATTTGAATAGTTATATGCATCTTGCTGCTTCTCAAATGATTTTTCACTTGCATATTCACTTCTTTTAAAGCATCCACACTCATGTTCTATCTGTACAGAATACATAATTTTCCTTTTTGATTTATTTGTGGGAGTATAGTTAGAATAGCTGAAAATTGCGTGCTTTTTGAAAGTAGATACTCTTCGTAAAGTTTCTTTTATTTTTGAAGAGTTAAGAAAGAAAGGGGAGGGAGAAGATAGATTTTTTAATCTATCTTAGTTCCCACCGTCACCACCTGGAGAAGATTTACTAGCATCAAATCCAATTTTTACATCACTTCTGTTTACAAGGTCTCTTGCATCTTCGATATCTTCATCTTCTTCATCATCTTCAGGTCTTTCACTGCTATGTATAACTATCTTTTCACCATAGTCTACCGCTTCAAAAAAGTGTTTCATACAGAACTCTTGATTCATGCGACATTCTAAAACTCTGGCTTTATTGTACATATCTTCTCTTGTTTCAAAAGTCATGACCTTATCCATGCCACTTTTCTTAAAACAACTGCACTCTTTTTCTATCTCTATTGTATACATTATATTCCTTTTGTATCTATTTTTAGGTTATAGCACCTAGAGCTTAAAAATATGGTTAAAGAAAAGTATTATTAAAACTCTTTTATAACTTTAAAATCTCCAGATTCATATGAGTAGACTTTGCCAGCCTTTTTATCTATGATAATAGGTCGTATCCACTCATTTAATATAAACTCTTTTGCCACGGAGTTCTCAACTGCTTTTCCAACTGTTTCTAATGGTGCTTCCATATAAGTTAGAAGTCGTACCGGTTCATGATAGGCTTCCCCTTCTAAAAGCACTGATTGTGTTGGTAAACCTATTTTTAG
>JANTGV010000157.1 GCA_024762745.1 Sulfurimonas sp.
CAGCTTTGATGTAGTGAAGAGCTTGGACTACTACAAAGTTGTCTTGACGCACAAAGATTATAGATTTTGTATACCCTGTTTCATCAATAGTCTTTTGCGTTTTGGGAGTTACCATCATCTGCCAAGTCAAATGGCCACCAACTTTTTTCTCTTTCATAATCTTATATGTGTAATCTTCTACATTTCTTGAAGTCATGTCTGAATAAGTGAAATCACTTCCCATAAATGATGAGCTCTTATCACTTGAAGCGATACGTTTTACTTTTTGAAGTTCAGGTAGATATAACCATTGGTCATCATCCTTGTTCGAATCCTCATAGTCATACGTTAAAAACGCAGTGTTTTTTACATCAGCAGGTGTTAGGAAAAACATAAGTTTTAGCTTATCCTCTCCCTTGTCCTTTGTAAAAGTTTTTAAATCTCTTATACGCTTTTTACCATGTTTATCTACAAGAACCATTTTCATTTTGGAAGTTGAATTGTCACCATCATCTCTATCATGAGCTTTTTGTGCTATCTCCTCACCTGTGATGGCAAATAGAGAACTGAGTGTAAGAGCTATTATTAGCAAGAGTTTAATCATCATTTTTTATCCTTTGTAATTAAAGTTAGTAGTGCAGGACCAAGCAGTATGTTTGATATAAGAGCAATTGTTATTGCTCCACCGGCTAGAATCCCGAAGTTTATCAGGTTTGTAAGTGATGCAAACATATAAACATAGAACCCGAGTGATAAAACTATAGTAGTTGCTACAAGTGCACGACCTGTTCCTATCATAGTATGTTCGAGTGACTCTTTTGTTGTGTGGCCTCTGTGATGATATTTTGAAAAATTATGAAAAAAGTGCACTGTATCATCAACACTTAAACCAATAACAATGGCACCAACGAGCATGGTGAACATGTCAAGGGGCATATTTACCATAGACATAAAGCCAAGCGTCATTATAATTGGCAGTATATTTGGGATCATACTGATAAGAGCAATTTTAAAACTTCCAAGAAGCATAATCATCATTATTGCGATAAGTACAAACGCAACTACATAACTTGTAGCCATTGAACTCATAGCTGCAGATAGTGTTCTCTGAAATAGAGGAACCATTCCTGTTATGATAATCTCAACGTCATTTCCGAGTTCACTTTTCATTAATGTTTCTAATTCATCACCAAGTTCAGTGTATTCACCTGCTTCCATCCAAGGTAGTTTGAATGTTATACGAGCTTTAGAGAATGAGGAGTCTACTAAATCTTCTAAATCATCACTTCCGCTGTTTTCAAAGAGTAGAAACTCTTGGGGTATTAGCGAATTATTATCTGTAATTGCATAATACTGCTGCTGATTTTCATGAAGTGCTCTATGTATCTCTTTTAATACTTCAGCTACACTCCAACCTTTCCCTACAAAATATTTATTATTTTCTATTGCTTCAGCCTTTTTTCGCACATTATCAATTTTTGTTAAAAGTTTAGAGTTATAGAGACCATTCTCTTTTTTCGTATCTATAATAACTTCCATAGTTACTGAACCTTTGAGCTCTTTATCAACACTGTTTGTAGCAACCTTTATAGGTGAGTTGTCCGGTTGCCAACTTAGAGGATCATGTTTAAACTCAACCTGAATTGCAAAGTATGTCCATATAATTGCTATAAGAGTACTAAATGCAACTATAGCTTTTGCATTATTTGCACTAAAATTAGCTATACCTTTTAAGAACTTGTCCATCTTGTGTGATTTTTCTTTATGTTTATCTTTAGCTGGCTTAATAGGTAATATAGATAGAATTGCCGGTAGTAGGACCAAAGTATTTACAAGTGCAATCATAACACCCGTAGCAGCAAATATACCTAAATCAGCAATTGGAGCGATAGCCGCAGTAGAGAATGAGAGTAGTCCAGCAGCGGTTGTAAGAGAGGTCATAACAATTGCCAGACCTGAGTGACCAAGAGAGTATGATATTGCCTTATGTTTGTCCCCATACTCATTGAGATGTTTAAAGAACATTACTAAGAGGTGAACAACTGCTCCTATTCCAACAGCGAGTAAAAATGAGGGTAGAATCTGTGTAGGGATTGTAATAGGTGTGCCAATTAAAGCCATAGTACCTATGGTAGTTAACAGAGATATGGCAACTATAAAAATTGGTAAGATAACAGCACTTACTCTACGAAATACTATAAAGAGAAATAGCATCATCATAAGTAGAACAAGTTTTACAAACTTCTGCATATCTTTTTGAACAGAGCGTTTATTATAATCATTGACAGCCAAAGAACCAGCTGTAAAGACACTGAAATCTTTAGTTGTAAATTTTTTGGCAATCTCATCAGCAACTCTCACCATCTCACTTTTTGATGAGTCTTCTAAAAACTCTAAAGGTTCAGAAGCTTTCATGTCCTCAAACCCATCTAACTCATCACTGCTGTTTGAACTCTCATATGCATTTGGTTCAAGTATGATAGCTGTATATGTAAGCTCCTCATTAAAGAGTAGGTTAGTGTACATCTCACTCTTAACAGCGATACTTTTTATAGTCATTAACTCCTCTTGGTTTGTGGGAAAGTTTTCAAACAGATCTTCAACTATAAGTTGATCATCTTCACCTCTTGTATTTCTAGCGTTTAGAAGGGAAGTAATATCATTTAGATGAGGCACACTGTTTTCAAGTTCAGTATGTAGTTTCTGTAAATTTTGTAAAAAATTGAGATTGAAGATATTTTTACTTTTTATAACAACCATGATTTTTTCATCTTGTCCAAACTGCTCTTTAAAAGCTTCATAACGGACAAGGGCCGGGTCACTCTCATGTAAAAAACCTTCAGTCGAAGTATCTATTGTGATTTTGGGTAGATTTGAAATTAATGCAAGACTGATTAACAGCATTAGAACAATGATTTTGATAGGGTTTTTAGTAATCCAGACACCCATCTCCTCTAAACGGTTTTCACCTCTTGTTCTCCAGTTCATTCGCTACCTTTATTTCTTGATAGTAAAATGTTACATTCTTAACATTAGGACAATGTTAAGAAAAAGAGATTAAGAGTGAAGAAGATTAGTTTTTAGGAATTTTTCTTAAAGGATGCTACTTCTCTGTATAGGAAACTTACAGGAGAATTACCTCTAATAATGTCTTATTTGGATAGAATGGTATTATGAGAAAAGAAAAATATGATGTATGTGTTATTGGCTGTGGTCCTGCTGGTTTTGCTGCGGCAATGAGGTCGTATGATTTTGACAATAATGTTTGTATTGTTGAAGGCAATCACGTTGGTGGAGCTGGCATAGCAGATGGAGCACTCAGCTCTAAAACTATGTGGGAACTTGCAAAAGATTACTCCATAGCAAATAGAATTGATAGAGGCTATCGTGCTTCAACTCTTAGTGTAGATTACGAAAAAGTTCGTGATAATGTTTTTTCAGCTGTTCGTGAAAAAGAGTATCAGATTCGTTCACAAATTGAGACATTTGCAAAAAAAGAGGGAAGCAGTAAAAGTTTAACACTTTTTGAAGGATGGGGGAAGTTTAGTTCTGAAAAAACTATTATTGTTTCTCAGCATAGTGGAGAAGATATAGAGATAGAAGCAGACAACTTTATTATTGCCAGTGGTTCTCATCCAAGAAAACATCCCCTTCTTGAAGTAGATGGAGAGCGAATTATCTCATCTGATCATGTACTAAAACTAAAAAGGTTTCCAAGAGAGATTTTGATAGTTGGTGCAGGTGTTGTAGGTTGTGAGTTTGCAACTATATTCGCAGAGTTTGGACAGACTAAGGTACATCTCTTGGACTCTCAAGAGAGAGTTATTCCTTTTGAAGATGATGATGTAAGTGATTATGCGGCAAAAATGCTCACTGATATAGGTGTAAATATCTATCATACTGCTTCACTCAGGGGTATACAAAAACATGAAAACTATATAGATGTGACACTTGACTATAAAGATGGGCATACAGAGGTTATAAGCGTAGAGACTATTTTAGTCTCTATTGGACGTGTTCCTAGTGTAAAAAAACTTGGACTTGAGAATATTGGTGTGGGGATTACTGAGAGAGGACTTTTGGAGACAAATGAGCAGTGTAGAGTTGCAAAGAACATCTATGCAGCTGGTGATATCTCTGGTCACAATGCTTTGGTGAATGTTGCTGAGATGGAGGGGAGGTTTGCTGCAAAAGCAATC
>JANTGV010000158.1 GCA_024762745.1 Sulfurimonas sp.
AAAATTTCCCACTTCTTTCAGTAGGTCCATATGAATCATAACTGAAGAGGGGGCAATAATACAGTGAGAGAGACACTCTTGAAAAATTTCTCCTCCAAACTTACGAAACTTTTTAGGAACCTTAACTTCAACACTATTCCTCACCCACTTCTCATCTGTATAACTAATGAGAACTTCAGGTTTTTGTAGATGAAACACTGTCTGCTCTTTTAGCTTATCTCTATGCCACTCATCATCAGAGTCCAAAAACGCAATCCACTTACAAGATGCTTTCTCAATCCCTAAATTTCTTGCTGATGAGACACCGCTGTTACTTTGATAAAAATATTTTATTTCAGGAAAATCTTGAGTTATTTGCTGCGTTTCATCAGTTGAGCCGTCATCAACAACGATAACTTCATAAGGAGGGTATGTTTGAGCAAATACAGAATCAAGTGCTCGTTTTAAAAGTTCATATCGATTATAAGTTGGAATAACAACCGATATATCCATCAGTTGCGTTTACCAAACTTTTATTTCGTTGTAAACACTATCTCTCTCAACTGGAGTAAAGCCACTATTTTTTATAAGTGCAGTAAAATCTTCCAAGTTCACACCGTTAGCACTTTTAGCTCCTGCTGCAGAGTTTATAGACTCTTTTTCTATCGTCCCGTCTAAGTCGTTTGCACCGAACTCTTGAGCTACTAAAGCCAAGTTCACTGTGGAAGTAACCCAGTATGCTTTTAAATTTGGAACATTATCTAAGACTAAACGAGCCACTGCCATTGTTTTTAAAATTTCATTTGCAGTTATTGGCGCTTTTATATTTAAGTAGTTATTTTCTGTCTGGTACACAAGAGGAATAAAACAGTTAAATCCACCTGTGATATCTTGTAACTCACGTATTCTCATCATATGGTCTATTCTGTTCTCGCGAGACTCCACATGACCAAAAAGCATAGTTACATTTGATTTTTTACCACGTTCATGCCATTTTCTATGTATCTCAAACCACTGATCAGACGTCACTTTACCTTTACAGATATAATCACGTACTTTCTCATCAAAAATCTCAGCTCCACCACCTGGCATAGAGTCAACACCATTTTCAATCATCAAATCAAGCACCTCATCATACGTAATACCATGATGACGCGAGAGAAAATCAACCTCAGCAGCAGTAAGGGCTTTTATATGAAGATGAGGATACTTCTCTTTTATTTTCTTAAAAATTCCAAGGTACCACTCTAGTGTTACGTTAGGGTTATGTGCAGAGACTATATGTACCTCTTTAGCTCCACGTTCATCTATATCTGCAACTATTTTTAAAATCTCGTCATGACTCATTGTATATTGATTTGGGTTTTTTCTTGTCGCTGAATATGCACAAAACTTACAAACATCAGCACAAACATTCGTCGGATTTATATGACGGTTTATATTAAAATATGTCTTATTTCCATGAAGTTCTTGACGACGTTTATCAGCCATCTCCCCAAGCTCGAAAAAGTCTTTCTCATAAAGGGCAAGTGCCTCATCAAAATTTATTCTATTGTCTATCATCTATAATCCTGGTGCTTTCCACATGGAAGTTGTAATATTATCATCTACTAGTTTTAACTGCGTTTCATACGCTTTTTGGAAGTTTATCTTAATTTCATCATATATTTTCTTATTTTCCACATTTGGCTCATAAGTTTTATCCCAAACAACTAACTCTTTTGCAGCTTGGGTTAAGTTTTTATATATGCCACACCCAACTCCAGCAGCCATAGCTGCACCAAGAGCAGTTGCTTCTGTTACTTTAGGAATTTTAACTCTATATCCCGTTACATCAGCCAATATTTGTGACCAAAGGGCACCCTTAGAAGCACCACCTGCAAAGACTATTTCCTCAAACTCTATGCCACTAAACTTTTTTATCTTATCAAGATTGATACTTGACACAATAGCTGCGTTTTCTTGCAGACTTCTAAACATAGATGCTCTATTACAGATCTCTGGGTCTATGCTAAGATTTAAAAAACTTGGAGCTGCATGATACCATTTTCCGTACTTCATAGAGTCTGAAAATATTGGCATAATTCCATATGAACCTACGGGAATTTTTGAAGCTTTTTCTTCTAAGAGTTGATAAACATCTATACCGCGTTTCTCGGCTTCAAGTTTTTCCATATCACAAAAAGCATCTCTGAACCACCTCATAACAATACCGCTAAAAAAAGTGATGCCCTCTGCTTGCGAAACTCTGTTAATAACATGTGGATTTACACGTATTCCCATATCTTTTGGGGGCTCTATCATATGTGGAATATTAACGACTTGCTGCCAAAATGAGCCACCTAAAACTGCTACCTGCTCATCCTCTACAACACCAAGCCCTGCGGAGCCTAACTGAACATCCCCGCCACCCATAACAACCTGTGTTGAAGTTAAAAGAGTTGTCTCTTCTGAAGCCTTCTGTGTTACAGTTCCTACAACTGTTCCAACTTCTAAACATGGAGGAAAAATATCATCTTTAAGCCCTACTCTCTTTGCCATTTCAGAATCCCAGTTGCGTTTATAAAGGCTAAATATTCCTGTTGTGCCCCCATTACTAGGGTCTGTTGCTATAACACCGGACAACTTTGCTAAAATCCAATCTCCTATCATAGAAATTTTTGCAACTTTTTTATAAATATCAGGACGATTGTTTTTTAACCACAACAGGCGTGGAAGTGCTCCTAAAGCAAAAGTCTGACCTGACTCTGCATAAAACTCCTCTTCAATACCATGAAAATTCTCTTTTAAAAACTTAACTTCTTTATCGGCTCTTGCATCCACATTCGCAACAGCCCAAATTTCCTTACCGTCTTTGTCATAAAGAACAATTCCTTCACGCATACTTGTTGCACTCAAGGCTAAAATATCTTCTGTATCTATACCGGCATATTTAATAGCGTTTTGTATACACTCGCAAACTTGAGTCCAATTTTTCTCATAATCAAAACTCATCGAGTTTGGTACTCCAGCCTCTTCTACGTGTATCCACTCTTTTTGCCCAACAGAGATTTGATTTCCTAAAGTATCAAATATAACTGCCCGTACACTTCCAGTTCCGGCATCTATTGCCATTAAATATTTCATATTACTTCTTTAGTTTCGCCTGTTCAAGTTCCCAGTACTCCATATTAAAACTATCTTTTTCACTAATACTCTCATAACCACCCAATTTATCAGCCCTCAAAACAGCAAGCATTGTGTGTTCAACAATGTCATAGACTATTTTAGCTTCTTCTCGAGTTCGTCCAAAACTAACAACTGCCAAATTTTTAATAATCATATAATTTGGTGCTGCGTTTAGCATTATCTCACCACTCTCATGAGCTTTAAAATACTCTTCATAAGCTTTCATGTAACGCTCTATTCCACCGATTAAATCTGTATCTTCCATAATCAAAGGAACTCTTTTTGTACGTATAATATGTTCAGGAGTCAAAACTCCACGACTTGCAAACTCTCTTAAATTCTCTTGCGAAGCATAAAAACCTGCTAATGGTGTCTGGTTAATAGCAATATGGACCTCGTGACCTTTATATTCTGAGAGTACTTTAACAACCCTTGCAATATCACAATCACTATGTACATAATTATGCTGAATATTTACTACTGCGTTTTCATCTAAAAACTCTTCAGCCTTGCTCACTGCATTTATCATTTTGTCGTAGGACTTTTTGGCACTATCATCAAAAGTAAAGACTCCATGATTATGTAAAACAATACCTTCTAGAGAGGACCAATCTAAATCTTTTGTCATCTCATAAATCTGATGTGCCAGCTCAAATCCAGGCATAATATAATCTACAATCAAAAAATTAGGAAAGAGTTTTTTCATACTCTCTTTTCCCGTTTTTGAGTTTGAGATAGTAACAATCGCATCAGCATGTGTATGATCAACAAATTTATATGGAATCAAAGCATGAAGAATCGCCTCTACAGATGGATTTGGAGCACTCTCATCTAGCATAGCAGCCCTCTGCTGAGTCACCATATCACTGTCACTTAGTTTTTCTAATTTTGCCATATCTAAAAGAGTATCTAGGTACACAGGTGAGAAACCTTCTTCTTTAATACTTACTAAATCCCAGCCACTCCCTTTTACTAAAAGCACATCTTCTCCATCTATTTTAGTTTTAACAGATGTA
>JANTGV010000159.1 GCA_024762745.1 Sulfurimonas sp.
GATACTAGCAATAGGTAGTGGTGGATTTCTAGGAGCCGTTTTACGTGCTTATTTAAATGGTCTTATTTCTAATAAGCTACCTCATGATCTTCCTTATGGAACATTAGGTGTAAATCTGATAGGTAGCTTTTTAATGGGTGTACTCATCGCTTACTTTATGTATACAAATATATTTTCACTTCACGCTAAGTCTTTTCTATCAACTGGAATTTTAGGGGCGTTGACAACCTACTCTACTTTTGCAATAGAGAGTTTTTTACTTCTACAGGGAGGACATATTCTACTTGCTTTAGCCAATGTATCATTAAACGCAATAGGCACCATATTTATGGCAGGTGGTGGGTTTTATCTTACAAAATATATTTTAGATATTAAATCTTGACAACTTCATCTGCACACCAGGATGCCAAATCCATATCGTGTGTTATAAGTAGTATCCCTACACCCTCAAGATGACCTATTAGCATTTTCATAATCTCCAACTGTACTACATTATCAAGTGCAGATGTCGGTTCATCGAGTAACAATAACTCAGGCTTCATAAGCATAGCACGTAAAATTGATGCACGCTGTAGCTGTCCTCCAGAGAGTTCATGTGGTAGCTTTAAAAGTAATTCATACTCTAAGTTTATTTTTTCAAGATAATACTCAATCTCATCCAAAGAGGCTACATCTTCTATTTGGTTAAGCAGTGAATAAGATGGATGAAAAGAGCTATACGGATCCTGAAAGACCTCAGAGAGTCTAGCAGACTTGATAGTACCTTTCGAAGCTTTTAAATTATTCAAAATAAGTTCAAAAAGTGTACTTTTTCCAGCACCACTCTCTCCTACGATCGCTTTCACTTCACCTTTTTTAAGAGTAAGTGAAAAATCTTTAAAAAGTAGTCTCTCTTTTTTATAAGCAAATGAAAGATTTTTAATCTCTAAAACTTGACTCAAGAACTTACTTTAAAATTACTTATTTAAAAAGTGATATGCTTTTGCAAGTTCTCTATAGAGGAGTTCAGGCTTAATATCCCCATTCTCTTCCCAAACTCTTTTCATAACAACATTATCCTCTTCACCATCCCATACTTTAATATACGTGCCATCTTTATAACCATTATCTTGACGGAACTGATTTAAAATATTTTTTCCAACATAGAGACGATAGAGAGTCTCAAGATCAAGTGCACTCATGAGAGAAAGATCAAAAAACTCACTTAACATCTCCTCGAGCTTAAGTTCTTCCTCTTCCAATGAAAGACGAATAATATTTTCAACCTTTGCTATAATTTCGTCCTGCGTTCCAAAAGTGTCATTTTTACTCTCTATAGTAGAAAAGCTAGGAAGCCTAGAGATGTTTATAGCTAAATCTTCTATACCACCCTTAAGTTCTTTAGAGTAGGTCTCAATAGCTAAACTCATAATAAAATGCCAAACATCCACTACTTCTATCTGAAGGTTATCCCAATCAGGCTCTTGATGAATACTTTTCCAGTGCTTCCATGAAAAACTATCAATCATCTCAGCACACTCCATATATATGCAGCGTCTCCAATTGATTTTTTTACCATTTTTAGTTACACCGTCTGTCCACTTCTCTCCATTCGTCGATTCATTAAGTTGTGCCTGAAGCTGCAGCATTAATAATATTTTATCCATGAGTTTCTCTCTAAGTTTGAATTCGTTTATTGTACCTAAATATGGTAAAATTCTGCCCATGAAAAGAATTAACTGTAGAAGATGTGAACACTATTTTGTAACTTGGGAAAAGAACAAACCACACGGTTGCAAAGCCTATGGTTTTAAAGCCCAACAGATTCCATCTGTAGTTGTATTTCAAAGTAGTGGAACTGATTGTAACCTCTTTAAAGAGAAAAATATTTCTAAGAGCTAAGTACTCTCCTGCCAAACAAGTTTATTACCAAATCCTAATCTATTATCTGTCATCTTAAAGTAATTCACTTTTATCTGCCATAGCTTAGGTGAAAGAGCTATAGCATATGGAAAAGTTTTATAGTAAAGTTTTTCAAGTTCTTTATTCTCCAGGATGGTAAACTGACCTCTGAACTGAACTCCTTGAATTTTACCCACAGTTTTCGTCTCAAGTAAAATATTTCCAGCAATATTTGAGTTTTTTAGTATATGTTGTATATGTGTAGTCTCATCAGAACTCGCTACAACAAATGACTTTTTTTCTTTTGAGTAAGCATAAAAAAGGCTACAAACACTCAGCTCATCATTCAAAGATGTAGCTAAACTCATAACATGGTGCTGCAGTAGAAAATTTGCTATTTTCTCTAAATTTTCTTCCATTTTTAGCTCTTAAAAAGATAGTTCTCTAAAGCCTCGTCATCACTTATATTATGTTTTTCGAGCATCATCTGTGCTAATGTATCGGCTGAAAAAGAGGCATAAAGATCTGCGGGATGTGTCATGTTATAGTAACTCTTCATAAAGTCCAAAAGTATATCAAAATTCTCTTTTTTGTGACTATGCCTCTTATACTCTTTAAACTCATCCCAATTAATTTTGACCATTTAGCTCTCCAAACCTTTTCTCTAAAGCCCAACTCAACTGCTCTATTATCTTTGACATTTTAGCACGAGAGACAGCAAAATTCAAACGCATAAAACCACTTCCCTCTTTACCAAAGCTAATTCCTGCGTTTAACCCTAACTTTGCCTCTTTTACAAAAAACTCTCTGAGTTCTTTGTCTCTTAAACCCATACCTCTACAGTCTAACCAAGCAAGATACGTAGCTTCTATCGGAGTCAATTTAATGAATTTAGAGTATTTAAAGCATAATTCATTTAACATCTTATAGTTGCCCTCTAGGTGTAATTTCAAATCCTCTAACCAAGCTTTTCCATTTCTATATGCACTCTCAAAAGCTACATGAGAAAGAACGCTCCCTTGTGCAAAGTGAATACGGTTATACACTTCTTTAAACTTGTCACGCAGGGCCTCGTTTTGTATAGCCACACTACTCATAGCAAAACCAGCCATGTTAAATGTTTTACCTACACCTATAGCTGTTAGAGTTATCTCTCTTGCTTTTTCACTCAAAGATGCAAAAGGTATATGCTTGTTTGGAGCATATACCAAATCTGAGTGTATCTCATCTGAAAACACTACTATGTCGTTTTGTAAACAGACTTCTAATATCTCTTCTAACTCCTCTCTCTTCCAAACGCGCCCAACAGGATTATGAGGTGAGCATAGAAGAAGCAGTTTTGTATCTTTATCTATCTTTGATTTTAAGTCTTCAATATCAAAACTGTAACTTCCATCCTCCATCTGCTTTAGAGGATTTTTTAAGACTTTTCTTTTTGAGTGTGTAACACTATGAAAAAATGGTGGATAGACAGGTGTTTGAACAATTACCTTATCTCCAATTTTACTAAAAGCATCTATAGCCACACTCATACTTGCTACAACAGAGTGTGAGTAGAGCATATCCTCTAGCTTATAAGTGATACCATGCTCTTTTTTCATCCACTCTATTTGAGCTTCAAACGCAGAATCCGGTACCTCTTCATAGCCAACTATCGGATGTTTCAGTCTTTCACTTACTGCGTTTAGGACAAACTCAGGAGTATCAATATCCATATCAGCAACCCAAACAGGCTCTACATCTTCAGTCCCAAACAACTTTTTTCTAAGAGTAAATTTCTCTGCGTTTGTATCTTTTCTACAGGCTGAAGTTGAGAAGTCGTAACTCATTTCTTCTTCCAAACACTCACTTGTGAGATAGTGTGTTGGTACTTTCTAGCTGTCTCTTTGATAACAAACTCTAAATCCTGAAGATGAATTAACTCAAATTTTTCTCCAAGAACACTTTTTAAACTCTCTATAGTTTTTATTTCATTTCCATTCGCATCCACTTTACCACCAAGCCAAAACTCTTTTTCTGTTGAACTCTCTTGCCAAGTGTAGGGAGAAGTAATCACTAAAACGCCACCTCTGTTTAATCGTTCATATATTGTGTCCAAAAAAAGTCTTGGGTTGTAGAGTCTGTCAATAAGGTTCGTAGCCATAACCAAATCATATCCGGTAAAGTTTGGTTTCATATTACAGGCATCACCCTGCCAAAATGAGACCT
>JANTGV010000160.1 GCA_024762745.1 Sulfurimonas sp.
TACTCTTGGTACTACTCTCGTCATTTGTATGGTCTGGTTCACTGAGCTCTGAAGAGATTACCAATATGGTTACGAAAATAAAAAAGGAGAGGGAGGGGATAAAGATTGGTAAATTAGAAAATACTATGAATCCTTTTCGCTTAAATAAAAAGAGAACGGTAGAGACGAATGATGAGTCTGGTTTTGTGGAGCCACTTCCTTCGGCACCAGAATATCAACTACAAGCCATATTGAATCATGCGGCTTTTATTAATAAAAAGTGGTATAAGCGTGGGGATACTTTAGGTAGCTATCGTGTTGGATATATTGGTCGTTCAAGTGTAACATTAACCAGTAAAAGTGGTAATAAAACACTCTTGATAAAAAAGAGAAAGAAAATGTTTATTAAGTTAAACTAAGGAAAGAAATTATGATTAATTTAAAAAAGTTTTTGCTCTTAGGAGTGTTTATATCTATATTTATGGTTCCAGCTCATGCAAATCGTTGTTCAACACAGCTTTTTACAACCACATTAAACAGTGCTTTAACCATTGGTGATGTTGTCGAGAATTTAGCAGATGAGTGTGGATTAACCCTGTTGGTTAGAGATGTAGAAGCTAAAAAGAAACTCTCTGAAAAGCTCTATTATGTTCAAATGAACAATGCCTCTCTTGATGAGTTTCTTGATACAATTTTGGTTGAAAATGATATCTCTTATGTATTAGAAGATTCTAAACTTAGAATATCTTATTTGAATACCCAAACCTTTAAGTTGCACTATATCTCAGGTGATAGAAAAGGTACGAGCAATGCTCATGTTACCATTGCCAACTCTAGTAATGGATCGAGTAGCAGTAGTGGTGGAAGTAGTAGTGGTGGAGCGGGTGAGGGTGAAACTGGCTCTAAGACAGGTGTCTCTATAGAGAGCAGTGATGAGTTTAAGTTTTGGTCTAAAATACAATCTGAGATTCATCTGCTCTTAAACCGACCTGAAGATGGTTATGAGGCACCTGAACCCATCGTTAACCCAGAAGCGGGGATGATTACCGTTACAGGAACGGCAAAGCAATTATCCAGAGTCTCTAGCTACATAGGTGACTTGTCAAAACAACTGAAGAATCAAGTCTTAATTGATGTTAAAATCTTAAGTGTTACCTTTGATGACAGTCATACCACAGGAGTCGACTGGTCACAGCTTTATAATTTTCAAAACATGGCCATTGCAAGTGCGAGTATGCTTCAAAATAATATCTCTTCTTTGGTCTCAGAAGGAGACAGTTCTAGTTTATCTATTGGGGATATTACCTCTGCCTCAGATACTGAGCCTAAAAATTCAGGAGCCATTATTACCCGTGGTTCTGTACAGATTAATGACATGGTTCGGTTTTTAAAAACACAAGGGGATGTTCGCTCCATCTCTAATCCGAAAATATTAACATTAAACAATCAACCTGCTCTGATTTCAGTGGGAAATGAACTCTTCTATAAGATTCAATCAACCTCTGTTATGCAAGGAACCAACGGGGCAGGAACACAACAGAGTGGAGAGACCATTGACTCTGTTTTTGCTGGAATATTATTGGATATTACCCCTGAAATATCAGAGAATGGCTCTATTACCTTAAAGATTAATCCATCCATTTCCGATACAATTGATACCGTTACGCGTGACAGCTCGGGTGCTAGAAATATTCCACCAGATCTATCAAGAAAACAGATCTCTTCGGTGGTGACACTACAAGATGGTGAGCATGTCATTTTAGGAGGATTGATCTCTTCTAAAACAGGTACCGAGATCTCTAAAGTACCACTACTTGGTGATTTGCCACTCTTGGAGTATATGTTTAAACGTGAGGTTAAAGTTGACAGGGTGGATGAGTTGGTTTTAATTATTACACCACATATCATTAAACAGCAGAGTGAACTTTCACTAGAAGATTTGGGTTATAAAAAATTAAGTTATGAGTAATCGTTTTGAATCTTTAAAACATATTTTTATAGATAGTGTAGATAAAGACAGCTATGTTGAATTGGAGTCTACAACCTATAATTATAAACTATTAGAGAGTAGCTTAGAGAAACCACTGAAGATGGTTCTTCTTTATGGTAAACCAGGAACAGGTAAGAGTATGCTATTAAATAAACTCTATCATAATTTAAGAGAGAGCAGAGAGATTCACTATTTTGATGCTCCTATTTTAAGTGAAAAAGAGTTTTTACGTCGGATATATGAAGCGATTACGGCACAGGTTCCTCCCCCTAGTATGCGTGTTAATTTTGATGGTCTATTGAGGTATTGTCAAAAATTAAAAGGAAAAAGAGAGATAGCTTTTTTACTTGATGAGTGTCAACTCTATAGTGAAACATTAATGGAGAAGATTCGCCTTCTTTCTGATACACGAGTCATTAAGTTTATTATTACGCTACATAAAACAGAAAATGAAGATATTATTGCCAAAGAGCATTTTAAAACGCGTATTTGGGAAGTGGTAGAGATGTCCAATGCAGATGAGTATGATTTAGAGCGTTATGTTCAAAAAAAGATGATTAAAAAAGGTTTTGGAGATATTGCAAATCTTATAAAGCAGAAACATATCCATTACATTCATGCACATACGAGAGGAAATTTTAGAGAGACCAATAAATATCTCTACACCATATTTGACATTTATGAATATTATGAGTTGAATGAGCCTCGTAAGATATCAGATAAGAGATTCTCAAAAAAAATTATTGAGATGACGGCACTTAAACTGGGATATTTAAATGGATGATATACAAGAATTAGAGAGAAGATGGTACAAATATAAAGCGAAAAAAGTGATGGTTGTGCTCTCTGGCTTCTTACTCCTTGGACTTTTGCTCGGAGGTCTATATTATGCATATAAGGCATCACAAAAGAGCGTTGATCTGCTCACAGAAAAAAAAGCAGAGATGAACAGTAGTAAAGAGGCTTCTTTAATCATGGCTCACCTTATAACTGCACCCAAAACTGAGACAAACAGTAGTGATAGAACAACTCAAAATCCAAAGAGTAGTGATAACGATGATAAATATGAAGTCTCTTTAGAGCCTGTTATACCTATTATAGATATTGAAAGAGAGGAGCGTAAAAAATCGCACAGAGTATCACGCCCTAAAAGTACGATTCAGAGTGGTGTTAGAGCAAAACCCTCTACCTACTTAACAGCCAATGAGTTGGCAGCAGTTAACCATGAACTCGATACCACCCATCCAAAGAAAATTAATTTAAATGGTAGCTCAAAAAATTATATAGAGACGATGAAAGAGAAGTTTGCACAAACAAAAAATTCAAGAGAAGCACTTTTACTAGCAAGGGCTTTTTATGCCAGATCAAACTATCAAGAGGCAGAGCATTGGGCATTAACGGCAAATAAGTTGGACAGTAATCTTGCTGAGAGTTGGTTTATCTTTGCAAAGTCAAAATATAAACTTGGTAAAAAAGATGAGGCAATTCAAATTTTAGTAACCTTTTATAAAAAGAGTCATTCTACTAAAGCAAAGGTTTTGATAGAAAAAATTAAAAAAGGAAGTTTATAATGAAAACAATATTTTTTATCATCGTGGCTACAACATCTCTCTTCTCATCAAACCTATCAACACTGTATAAATTATATGAGCAACAAGAGTATGATAAAGCGTGTGATTATGCAGTTAAGTACTTTTCAAGAAATAAAAATGATGAGAAGTATTTAACCCTTTATGGACTCGCTTGTCTTGAAACCGATAAGATTTATCGTATCGCTACACCGATGATACGTTTAAGCAAAACCGAGGGTGCACGAGCCAATGCAAGTTACTTTGCAACCATTCTTTTACAGAAACAGCTTTTAAAACAAGCACTACTTGATGGGAAAGTTTTAGATGATCTACAGTTGCCTAAAACCAATTTTATTTTGTCAAAAATTTTTCATATGTTTGTTAAAAAAAAATATACTCTTACCAAAAATATTTATAAGTTTCAAGATGAGATAAACCAAGAGAAAAGCTATAAGCTCTACATGAAAGCAGATAGCACAAAGAAAAACTACATGATAATTGATCTCTACAAAGAGGATAAATTTATAAAAAGATACCGTTATAA